>JBKOYV010000219.1:0-26363 GCA_046725585.1 Gemmatimonadota bacterium
GGACCGCGCGGGGTTCATGTCGCTCCTGTTCGCGCGGGCGCGACCCGAAGGGATCGACGGCACTGCCTCGCCCGAAGAGCTCTTCAATGCGTTCGCCCACATTCCCACCGACACCCTCCAGTTCGCGACCAACCTGTCGGCGATCACCGAGTGGCTCACGAAGCGCCACGGATTTGCGCTGTCGGCGAGCGACCTGCAGTCGCTAGAGTACGTGTATCGCGCGTTCATGACGGCCGGTCCGGACATCACGTACGCGTTCCCTAACGGGGGCGGCCGCGGGTTCGGACGATGGCCCTCGTTCGCTCAGCTCATGTTGGAAAGCGACGGTCAGGGCAACAATCGCGCGTACCTCGCGAGCGAGGCGAACTTCCGCGTGCTCAAGGAGCTCGAGACCAACAATCTCGTCGTTCCGCTCGTCGGCAACTTCTCCGGCGACAAGACGCTGCGCACGCTCGGCCGCTATCTGAAGGAGCACGCCGCAACCGTGACGGTGTTCTATACGTCGAACGTCGAGCAATACCTGTTTCAGCAGGGCGACGACTGGCAGCGCTTCTACGCGAACGTCGCGACGCTCCCCCTCGACTCGACGAGCACCTTCATCCGGTCGCTCTCGAACGGCAACGGGTTCCGGCCGGGCAGCCCGAACTCTCGTTCCATCCAGCTGCTTTCGTCGATGTTCGAGACGCTGAAAGCCGTCAAGGACGGGAAGGTCCAGACGTACTACGACATGATCCAGCTAGCTAGGTAGCTGGTTCAGCCTAACGATTGTTTCGGGACTGATTAGACGGCAGACGGCACATAACTGAAGACGGCAGACGGCAGTGGGCAGACGGGAGACGGCAGAGGAACGGTGGCGCTCTGCGCTCTGCCATCTGCCGTCTGCGGTCTGCCGTCTTCTGTTCGCTGCCGTCTGCCGTCTCACACGGCTCGTAGCGCGAAAAAATCAATCCTCGACACGCGCCTTTAGAATCCGATCGAGCTTCGGGAACTCTCGATCCAGATGCTGATTCCCCTCGTTCAGCATTCGGTCCTGCTTCCCCGCGCGCATTCCCCCACCCGCCGACTCACCATACCCGCCGTACAGCTGATCCACCACGTCCATTCCCGACACGACACGGCCAATGGGCGCGAATCCTTGCGCATCGAGTCGGCTATTGTCCACGAGACTGATGAAGAGCTGCGTCGTCCGCGTGTTCGGTCCCGTCATTGCGTAGGCGATCGTGCCGTGCACGTTGCTCGCGCGCGCCGAATCATCCGCCATCGCACGGTCCTTCCACACCCGCGTGATGGTCGGATCGCCAGGAATGCCGAACTGCGCGATGAATCCCGGTACGACGCGAAAGAACCGCGAGTCGTCGAAGTAGCCGGAACGAACCAGGTGATAGAACCGATCCGCACCGCGGGGCGCGAGCGCACGAGTCACCGCGATGACGAACGTGCCCTTCGTCGTCTCGACGGACACCGCGTATTCCGCGGGCGCCGGCTCACTCCACCAGGCCGCATCGGGCTGCAGCAACAGCTCTCGGTGATCGGTCGCTGATGCGACGGGCGCGGAGCCTGGACGGTGACACGCGGCGCCGGTCACGACGAGCGCGATGGCCGTTCCGGCGAACTTGAGGCGCGCAGCGCTGCGTAGGGTGGGTGACCGCATGGATCTCACGGCCGAAGGTCGCCTTCCGCCGAGACCAGCTCGTAAGCCCGTCCAACCCGCAGCACGCGCTGCTCCGCCCACGGCGCGCCGACGATCTGCAACCCGACGGGGAGCCCGTCCGACGTGAAGCCGCACGGCACGGACATCGCGGGCAGGCCGGTAAAGTTGAACGGCGCCGTTAGGCGTGTGAGCAGCGGAGCAGTCGCGACGGCATCGAGCCCGCTGATGCGTGGTGCGGCGCACGGCGTCGTGGGGAGGACCACGGCGTCGAACACGCCTCCATGCTCCACGAACCGCGACGAGAACGTGCGGCGGAGGATCGTCTGCCGCCGACGCGCGTCGGCGTAGTCGGTAGCGCCATACGCCGCCCCGCGTCGCAATCGCGCGAGCACGTCGTGACCGAAATCCTGGGGCGCGCGCTCCATCCGCTCGCGGTGGAAGGCCGCGGCGTCGGCCGTCGTCATGAGCCCATTCAGTCGAGACGCCTCCAGGAGCTCGGGCGCCGCGAGCTCCTCTATCCGCGCTCCCGCTGAGGCGAGCGCGCTGAGCGCCTTGCGCACCGCCGCGCGCACGTCCGGTTCGATGTCGCCGAGTGACTCGTCCGCGATGACCCCGATCCTCCAACCCGAGATGCCGTCTTCGAGTTTGGCCCTGTAGTCGTCGGACGCCACGTCCGCAGATCCGGGGTCCGCGCTATCGGGGCCCGCGATGACCTCGAGCAGGAGCGCGACGTCCGCCACGCGGCGTCCCATGGGCCCGGCGTGATCCAGGCTCCAGCTCAGCGGAACGACCCCTCGGAGACTCACGCGGCCGTACGTCGGCTTGAGGCCAACGACTCCGCAGAGCGCCGCCGGGATGCGGATCGATCCGCCCGTGTCGCTGCCTAACGCGCCGAAGCACATCCCGGCGGCGAGCGCCGCCGCCGATCCACCCGATGAGCCACCGGTGATGCGATCGAGTGCCAACGGGTTGTGACACGCCCCGTAGTGCGGGTTGTCGTTCGTCACGCCGAGCGCCCACTCGTGCATGTTCAGCTTCCCGAGCAGGACCGCGCCCGCGGTGCGGAGCTTCTCAACGACTGTCGCATCACGATCGGGAACTCGCTCGGAGAAGAAGCTGGAGCCCGCCGTCGTCCGCACCCCGGCCGTGTCGAAGAGGTCCTTCACCGCGATGGGTACGCCAGCCAACGGTCCGCACGAATCGCCGCGCGCCAGCTCCAGCTCCGCGGTGCGCGCTTCCTCCACGGCGGCATCGGCCGTCACGGTGATGAAGGCGTTCACCTGCGCGTCGAGCCCGGCAATCCGCTCGAGACACGCTGCCGTCAGCTCGATGGGCGACACCTCACCGCGGGTGACTCGTTGTGCGGCGTCGAGAAGGTCGAGTGAGTTGAGCTCACCGGACAGGTGTGTCATTCCGAACGAAGTATGGGATCGCGATCATTTCCGTCGAGGGGCGCGAGAAGATCGCGATTCGCGCGCGCGCTCGGAATGACGAGGAGCAAACGCCAGCAATATATTGTCGCTCAGATGACCACATCTCTTTCGCGGCTTCCCCTGAACCCGGATCGGTTCTTCGATCCCGACCCGTCCATCCGACGAGTTGCACGCGAGATCTACCACGAAACGGGCCAGCTGCCGCTTATCTGCCCGCACGGTCACGTCGATCCTCGACTCCTCGCCGACAACGCCCCGTTCCCGGAGCCCGCGGGGCTGATCCTCCAGCCGGACCATTACATCCTGCGCATGCTGTACTCACGCGGTGTCGGGCTCGAACAGCTCGGCGTCCAGACGCGGGATGGCAGCCCGGTTGAACGCGACCCGCGGCGCATCTGGTCCACCTTCGCGCGGCATTATTACCTCTTCCGGGGCACGCCGACCGGCGCATGGCTCGACCACGAGCTCGCGGAAGTCTTCGAGGTCCGCACGCGCCTCGACGCCGATTCCGCCGACGCCGTGTACGATGAGATAGCGGAGAAACTGGCGTCGCCCGAGTTTCGTCCGCGCGCGCTGTTCGACCGGTTCAGAATCGAGGCGCTGGTGACGACCGACTCCGCGGCCGATCCCCTCGAGCACCATCGAGCCATTCGCGAGTCGGGTTGGAACGGTCGGGTTCTGCCCTGTTTTCGGCCCGATGCCGTGTTTCATATCGCGTCGCCGGGCTGGAAGCGCGCACTCACCGCCCTCGGCAAGGCCGCATCGACCTCGATAGGAGAATACGCGACGTTCATGCGCGTTCTCGAGGACCGCCGGAGGTTTTTCAAGGCGATGGGGGCGACCGCCACCGACCACGCTGTCGTGGACCCCTGCACCGCACGACTCAGCGACGACGACGCGGCGCTCGTGTTCGATCGAGCGCTCCGCGGCTCCGCGACGGCGGAGGACCAACACGCGTTCGAGGCGCACCTGTTGATGGAGATGGCCCGGATGTCCGTGGCCGACGGGCTAGTGATGCAGCTCCACGCCGGCTCGCTGCGCGATCACAACGCGCCGCTCGCGGAACGTTTCGGGCCTAACGTAGGCGGCGACATCCCTGTCGCGACGGAGTACACGCGAAACCTTCGTGCCCTGCTCAACGCCTACGGCGCCGATCCGCGGTTCACGCTCATCGTATTCACGCTGGACGAATCCACGTATTCACGCGAGCTGGCGCCGCTGGCGGGTCACTATCCCTCGCTGCGCCTCGGACCGCCGTGGTGGTTCCATGACTCGGTCGAGGGGATGATGCGGTTCCGCCAGCAGACCACCGAGACGGCCGGGATCTACAACACGGTCGGCTTCAACGACGACACGCGCGCATTCTGCTCGATCCCCGCACGCCATGACCTCGCCCGTCGTGTCGATGCCAACTACCTGGGCGGCCTGGTCGCTCGGCACGTCGTCGACCTTAGCGATGCCCGGGAGATCGCGCGGGCGCTCGCGTACGAGCTTCCGAAGGAGGCCTACAGACTGTGACCACCACCATGACCCCCTCCGGCGCCCATGCCGCCGTGCTCGAGCGCTTTGCCGCGATGCGCATCGTTCCCGTGATCGTCATCGACGACCCCGACGATGCGGTGCCGCTGGCGCGTGCGTTGAGCGACGGCGGGCTGCCGTGCGCGGAGGTCACGCTTCGAACGCCTCGCGCGATGGAGGCGTTGCGGCGCATCACCGCCGAGCTGCCGGACATGTTGGTTGGAGCGGGTACCGTGCTGTCTCCGGCGCAGGCGGCCGAGGCGCGCGCGGCCGGCGCGCGGTTCGCGGTGGCGCCCGGGTTCAATTCCGGCGTCGTGGAGTTCTGCCAGAGCGTGGAGCTTCCGGTGTTCCCGGGGGTGTGCACGCCGACGGAGATCGAGATGGCGTTAGGCGCCGGACTGACCGTGCTCAAGTTCTTCCCGGCGGAGCCGATCGGCGGCCTGCCTTTCCTCAAGGCCGTGGCCGCACCCTACACGACCGTATCGTTCATGCCGACGGGCGGCATCGGGCCGTCGAATCTCGCGTCGTATCTGTCCTTCCCGCGCGTGGTCGCGTGTGGGGGCTCGTGGATGGCACCGAACGACTGGATCGCCGCCCGGCAGTTCGACCGGATCCGCGAGACGACCCGAGCGGCGCTGTCGATCGCGAGCGCGGTGGCCGCGGGTGACCACACATGACGGTCGCCTCACGAGTCGTCACGTTTGGCGAGGTGATGCTGCGGCTGAAATCGCCCGGGTTCGAGCGACTGTTTCAGTCTCCGACGCTCGAGGCCTCGTTCGGCGGCGCAGAAGCCAACGTCGCCGTATCGCTCGCGCAGCTCGGCGTCCCCGTGTCGTTCGTGTCGGCGATTCCTGCGAACCCCGTTGGCGATGCCTGTCTCGGAGAGCTGCAGCGGTTCGGGGTGGACACGAGCCGCGTTCGTCGTCAGGGCTCGCGCCTCGGCATCTACTTTCTCGAGGCCGGCGCGAATCAGCGACCTTCGAAGGTGGTCTACGATCGGTCCGGCTCCGCCATCGCCGCGGCGAAGGCGGGGGACTTCGACTGGGACAGGGTGCTCGAGGGTGCGTCGTGGTTTCACCTGACGGGCGTCACACCGGCGATCAGCCAGTCGGCGGCGGATCTCGCGATCGACGGCGCGCGACACGCGCGAGAACGGGGCATCACCGTCTCGTGCGACTACAACTACCGGAAGAATCTGTGGAAGTACGGCAAGTCCGCGCGTGACGTGATGCGCGAGGTCGTTCGACACGTGAACGTCGGCATTGCGAACGAGGAGGACTGCCAGCAGGCATTAGGCATCGAGGTCGATGTGGACGTCGCGTCAGGCTCGCTCGCGACGGACATGTACCGATCGATGGCGGCGAGGGTGCTCGAGGAGTTCCCGAACCTCGACACTCAGGTGATCACGCTGCGTGAGAGTCACAGTGCGGACCGGAATGGCTGGTCCGCCGTGCTCCATAACCGGAAGGACTTTCTGGTGAGCCGGCGCTACGAGATCACGGACATTGTGGACCGCGTGGGGGCAGGGGATTCGTTCGGCGCGGGTCTGATCTACGGGCTCCTGGCATATGGGGACCACGCCCGGGCCCTGGAGTTCGCCACTGCCGCGTCGTGCCTCAAGCATTCGATCCCGGGCGACTTCAACCGGGTGTCTGTGGCCGAAATCGAGGCGCTCGTGGCCGGCGAGGCGAGCGGCCGAGTTCAGCGCTGAGATTGCTTTTCGCCAAACGGGTCAGAGTCGGGTCGAACCCGACTCTGACCCAATCCTTTTCTCTGAGTCTCCAGGCTAGCGAGCGGCGACCGCCGTGTCCTGACGGTAGAGCTCGGGAAACTGCTTCTTGAGGTTCGCGACCTTGGGGAGATCGTGGTAGACGATGTACGGATAGGTCGGGTTGCGCTCCGCGAAGTTCTGATGGTACTCCTCCGCAGGATAAAACCCTTGCAGCTTCACGACTTGGGTTACGATCGGGCGCGGATAGACCTTCGCTTTGGTCAGCTGGTCGATGTAGGCGCGCGCAACTCTGGCCTGTTCCTCATCCGCGAAGAAAATTACAGACCGATACTGCGGGCCAACATCCGGACCCTGCCGATTCAGCTGCGTCGGGTCATGTGCTACCGAGAAGAATACCTGTAGCAGCTTCTCGAGCGAGACCTTGGTCGGATCGAACGTCACCCGCACCGACTCGGCGTGCCCCGTCGTTCCAGTGCTGACGGTTTCGTAGTCGGCCTGCTCCTTGGTCCCGCCAGCGTAACCGGAGACCGCGTCCGTGACGCCCTTGATGTGCTCGAACACAGCTTCGATACCCCAGAAGCAGCCACCCGCCAGCACAATGGTCTGAAGTCCTGGTCCGGCGGGCGTTTGTCTGGTCGCCGTCGCTTCGGGCACCGAGACAGGTGCGCGCGAAGAGGGACGGGAAAGCGCGGCGAGCGGCGCGATCACGGCCAGAGCGATTGCGCCGCGAACGGCGAAACGGTACATGACGCAGCTCCTCAGCGTGACGCTGGGTCGAGGTTGGTGACGTTCGTAAGTCGCTGACGACAACCTTATGAGTTCCCATCCGCTGGGAAAGGTTCCAAAGAGCCGCGCGTGGATCGCACGAAACCTGCTAAGTGCTTCCGCGACTGGCGACGGCTTCGTATGCGGGTAAGTTCCGCGGCTCCTGGACCAGTCCGTCAAACGAAATTGCTGAAGCGCTGACCGCCGCCACGTCACAGCAGGCTGGGCGCTGCGGTCGTGCCGTGCACTGAGGAGACTACGATTGTGAGCGCAGCTACCGACGCTGTCATCCCACGCATCCTGACCACATACGAAGCCGACCTGCTCGAAGAGTGGTTGCGCGAGCAGGTCTCCGCCTCTCGCGCGGGAGCGAAAATCTCCGAGAGCGAGCTGCGCAGCCAATCGAGAGAATTTCTGAGCCTCCTGCAGCAAGCCACGCAGGGCGGAAACGTCAGCGACGTCCAGGCGCCATCGTACGGCCGCGTCCGCGACATGCTCAGTGACATCTCGCGGTCGCGCAGCCTCCAGGGATTCTCGCCGAGCGAGACGGCCACCTTCGTCTTTTCGCTCAAGCGGCCGCTCTTCGCCCGCATCCGAAAAGAGCTCGCCACAGACGCGGAGTCGCTGGCGACGGTCACGTGGTCCGCAACGGAGCTGCTCGACAAGCTTGGTCTCTACACCACCGAGGTCTATCAAAGAAACCGCGAGCAAGTGATCGCGCGGCAGCAGGAGGAGCTGCTCGAGCTGTCGACTCCCGTGGTGAAGCTGTGGGATGGCATTCTCGCGCTGCCCATGATCGGAACGCTCGATAGCGCACGCACCCAGGTCGTCATGGAGTCGTTGCTCCAGCGCATCGTCGAAACGGGCGCCGACATCGCGATCATCGACATCACCGGTGTGCCGACGGTGGATACGCTCACGGCCCAGCACCTCCTGAAGACCGTGACGGCGGCCCGCCTCATGGGCACCGACTGCATCATCAGCGGCATCCGGCCACAGATCGCTCAGACGATCGTTCATCTCGGCGTCGACCTTGGCGCCGTTACCACAAAGGCGACGCTCGCCGACGCATTCCGCCGCGCGCTGGAAATGCGAGGGCAGCGCGAGCGGCTTCTGAAGCCGCACGCTTGACTGGAGACGCGCACGTGGACCGCATCCCAATTCTGAAGCTGCGTGACCTGCTGCTGGTCTCGATTCAGGTCGACATGCATGACCGCCTTGCCATGCAGCTGCAGGATGAGCTCACGGGGAGAATCAGTGAGACGGGGGCGAGAGGGGTCCTCATCGACATCTCGTCGCTCGACATCGTCGATTCGTTCATCGGCCGCATGATCGCGAACATCGCGGCCATGGCACGTGTGCTCGATGCGGAGACGGTCGTGGTGGGTATGCAGCCGGCCGTCGCGATCACGCTGGTCGAGCTTGGATTGACGCTCCCGGGTGTGCGTACCGCGCTCAACGTCGACAAGGGAATGGCGCTCCTGGAGTCGACGCCCGGGGAGATCGAGGACTTGCCAGACGCTGATGCCCGTCACGCGGAGTGAGGCACTGGAGCTTCGCTCCGCCGCGGACGTGGTGTCGGTGCGCCAGGCCGTTCGCACCTGGGCGATCGAGGCTGGGTTCTCGCTCGTCGACCAGACGAAGATGGTCACCGCGGCGAGCGAGATCGCCCGCAACACGATCGACTATGCCGGCGGGGGTACCGCGAGCCTCGAGCTCATCATCGAAGGCCAACGTCGTGGTCTCCGCGTAGTCTTCGAGGACAAGGGACCTGGCATCTCCGACATTCAGCAGGCAATGACGGATCACTTTACGACGGGCAACGGCCTCGGCCTCGGCCTCGGTGGAGCAAAGCGGCTCGTGAACGAGTTTCACTTGAGCTCGCGAGTCGGCGAGGGGACCCGCGTGGTGATCACGCGATGGAAGTGAGCGTGCCGATTCACCTCGACCACGAATCCGGCGTGGCCATTGCCATCGACGACGCCAGCAAAGTCGGCGAGACTCGCCGGAGCGCTAACGCGATTGCGGCGGCGATTGGGTTGTCGGAAACCGACGCAGGGAAGTTCGCGATCCTGGCGTCCGAGGCGGCAACCAACATCGCGAAGCACGCCCGCCAAGGCCAGGTCGTGCTCCGGTCGTTAGGCGTGGGCGGAGCGTCCGGAGCGGAAGTGGTCGCGATCGACCATGGTCCGGGCATCCCCGACCTCGATCGTGCGGTGAGCGACGGGTACTCCACGGCGGGCAGTTCCGGTACGGGCCTCGGCGCGATGTCGAGGCTTGCCAGCGCGTTCGATATCTACACGTCCGTCGGGAGTGGGACGGTTCTCGTCGCGCGCATCGCGCGTGGCGCACCCTCCGGCCGCGTCCGTCGCTTCGACGTCGGCGTGGTCCGCGTTCCGAAACAGGGCGAGGCGGCGTGCGGCGATGATTGGGGAATCACCGTCGACGATGGCGGGCGCGCGATGGTGGCGGTGGCCGATGGACTCGGGCATGGCCAGTCGGCGGCCGATGCGTCGCGTCGCGCCGTGGACGTCGCCGTCGACCGGTCAGGCGACCAACCGGCGATGATCGTCGCCCAGGTGCATGCGGCGCTGCGATCGACGCGTGGCGCGGCCCTGGCGATCGCGGAGCTCGAGTCGACGGGAGCCTCCGTGCGATACGCCGGTCTCGGGAACATCTCGGCCTCGCTCGTGTCGCCGCGTGGGACGAAGAGTCTGGTGTCGTACAACGGGATCGCGGGCCACGAGGCGCGAAAGATTCAGGAGTTCGCCTACGACTGGCCGGCGGACGCCTTGCTCGTCATGCACTCGGACGGTCTCAGCGGCCGGTGGGATCTGACCAGGTATCCGGGTCTCGCCTTTCGGGACCCGAGCGTTGTGGCGGGTGTGCTCTATCGCGACTTTTCCCGGGGGCGCGACGACGCGCTGGTCATTGTCGTCCGGGCCGCGCCCCGAATGGTCGCGTGACGCGAGTGGAGCCCATGTCGACGACTACCCTGCTGACGGTGGACCTGGCCCGCGAGCATGACGTGGTGCTCGCGCGTCAACGCGCACGTCAGCTCGCGACGCAGTTCAAGCTCGACGCCCAGGACCAGACGCGGTTTGCGACTGCCGTATCGGAGCTCGCGCGCAACGCGCACCAGTACGCGAGCGGCGGGCGCGTGGACTTCTGGATCGATCACGGGCCGCCGGCGATGCTGGTGGCGCGCGTGAGCGACCAGGGGCCGGGGATCGCACGGCTCAGCGACGTGCTCGATGGCCGGTACGTGTCATCGACGGGGCTTGGCATTGGCATGATGGGCGCGCGGCGACTGGCCGACACGTTCTCCGCTGCGTCGTCGCCTAACGACGGAACCACGATCGTGATCGGCAAGCGCCTGCCGAAAACCCTGCGCGTCACCCCGAGCACGATCAACGCGGCCATGGGCGCGGTCGCTTCGTCGAGTGTCGTCGACCCGCTGCTCGAGATGCAGGCGCAGAATCAGGAGCTCGTTCGCGCGCTCACGAACCTCCGCGAGAAGCAGGTCGAGACGGACCGGCTCGCGCAGGAGCTCGCGGAGACGAATCGGGGCGTGCTCGCGCTGTACGCGGAGCTCGATGAGCGCGCCGTCTACCTCCAGCGCGCCAATGACCTCAAGACGCGGTTCCTCTCCGATCTCAATCACGAGATTCGCGCGCCGCTCAACGCCGTGCGGAACGTCGCCCGGTTGCTGCTCGATGGCTACGAGGGGCCGCTCACCGACCGACACCGCCGGGCAATCGAGATGATGCGGAACTCGACCGACGCGCTGTCGGACCTCGTGAACGACTGGCTCGACCTCGCGAAGATCGAATCCGGCCGTACCGAGATTCGCGCCGATGCGTTCACGGTCGAAGATCTGTGGGGTTCACTGCGCGGCGTGTTTCGCCCCATCGAGACCGACGAGGCGGTGACGCTCCTGTTCGAGCCGCTTCCGCCGCTGCCGGTGCTGAAGACGGACGAGGCGAAGGTCGCCCAGATCCTCCGGAACTTCATCTCGAACGCGCTCAAGTTCACCGAGCGCGGGGAGGTGCGCGTCTCGGCGCGGGAGGGCACCGGCGACACGATTCGGTTCGACGTCACCGACTCGGGGATCGGGATCGCCGAGGTCCATTTCGAGCGCATCTTCGAGGAGTTCGCGCAGGTCGACAGCCCGGTCCAGCGTCGCGTGAAAGGAACGGGACTCGGCCTTCCCCTGTCGCGCCGGCTCGCGCGCCTGCTGGGCGGCGACGTCACGGTCGAGAGCGAGGTCGGGCGAGGATCGGTGTTCACGCTGGTGTTGCCCATCCAGTACCAGGACCGACCGGCTGCGGAAACTGGGTCTAACGAGAGCCGCTCCGCGGCGATCGAGGTGTCCAATGTTTGATCGGCCAGTGATCAACGTACTGGTGGTGGACGATACGCTGGCCAATCGCTGGGTGCTCACGCGCATCCTCGAGGAGGGCGGGTATCGCGTCATCGAAGGCGAGACGGCCGCCGACGCGGTCCGGCTCGCGGCAGAGCGTCCCGACCTGATCGTGCTCGACGTGCGGCTGCCGGACGGCAGTGGATTCGAGATCGCCCGCAATCTGAAGGCGGATGCTCGCACCGCCGATATCCCGCTGCTCCTGATCTCCGCCAGCTTCACGTCGCCCCGCGAGCGTGCTCGCGGGCTCGACGCCGGTGCCGACGGATATCTGACCCACCCGGTCGAGCCACCGGTGCTCCTGGCGACGATCCGCGCGTTGTTGCGGAGCCGCGAGGTGGAACGCGCCCTCCGCGAGAGCGAAGCGCGTTTCCGCACGATGGCCGACTCGGCTCCGGTCATGATCTGGCTCGCTGACGTGGACGGCAACGCGGAATGGTTCAGCCGGTCGTGGATCGAGTTCACCGGGCGGCCGCTCGAGGAACAGGTCGGGGAGGGATGGACGTCGGTGGTTCATCCCGACGACCTCGAACGGATTCTGACCACGTACCGCACGCACGCCGCTGCTCGCGAAGCGTTTCGATTCGAGCTGCGCGTTCGCCGGCACGATGGGGTCGATCGCTGGCTGCTCAGTTCCGGAGCGCCGCGAATCAACGATGACGGTGACTTCGCCGGCTACATCGGGTCGTACCTGGACATCACCGATCGCAAGGACGGCGAGATCGAACGCGAACGGCTGCTGGCACGGGAGCGGACCGCGCGGGCCGACGCGGACGCGGCGCGCCTCGCGGCCGAGCACGCGAACGACGTGAAGGCGCAGTTCCTCGCAGCGATGTCGCACGAGCTGCGCACGCCGCTCAACGCCATCGGTGGCTACGTCGACCTCCTGGAGCTCGGCATCCGGGGGCCGGTTACCGACGCGCAACGCGAAGACCTCGATCGCATCCGGCGCAACCAGCGCCACCTGCTCGGGCTCATCAACAACGTGCTCAACTTCGCGAAGATCGAAGCAGGTCACGTCGAATACCACTTCGCCGAGGCGCGTCTCCACGACATTCTCAATGGGATGTATTCGCTCGTTGCGCCGCAGGTCCGCGCTCGCGGTTTGGAATACGAATACCGGCACTGCCCGCCGTCGGTGATCGTCCGGGCGGACGTCGAGAAGGTCCAGCAGGTGCTCATCAATCTGCTCTCGAACGCGATCAAGTTCACGGAACCCGGCGGCCACGTTAGGCTCGAGTGCCATTGCACCGACACCACGGCGAGCATTCGCGTGGTCGACACGGGGCTCGGGATTCCGGCCAGCAAGCTCGAGGCGATCTTCGAGCCGTTCGTTCAGGTCGATCAGGCCTTTACTCGCGAAGGACAGGGAACAGGGCTCGGACTGTCCATCAGCCGGGACCTCGCCCGCGCGATGGGCGGCGACATAAAGGTCGAGAGCGTCTTCGGCGAAGGCGCGGTCTTCACGCTGTCACTTCCGCGCGCCGCTGGCCGCGAGGCCGAGCGGCCCGCGCTGAGCGGTTTGTCCCAAGCGGATTGACGCTTCGCGGGACGGGATCCAAGTTCGGCTCCTCACTCGCCCGTTCGTCGCAACCCGGTTGGAGCCTTCCATGATTCGTTTCGCGTCACGGTCTGCGCTGCTCGCTGCCGCTCTCCTCGCTTCCGTCACGCCGAGCCTAACGGCGCAGGGCGGTGCCAGCCCCCGCACCGGCGCCGACGTGCTCGAGGCCATGCGGGCCGCGTACGCCGGCAAATGGTACCACACGCTTACCTTCACGCAGAAGACGACACTTCGCGGCTCGGACGGGACGGAGCGCGAGCAGACCTGGTACGAGACACTGGCGCACACGGCCGCCGGCACGAGGCTTCGCATCGACATCGGCGACCTGTCGGCCGGTAACGGCGTCATTTTCACCGCGGACTCCTCGTTCCGCGTCCGCGGCGGGAAGCTTCAGTCGTCCAACGCGTCAGGCAACGAGTTCCTCCCGCTCATCGAGGGCGTCTACGTCCAGCCGGTGGCCAGGACGATCAAGGAGCTCGGTCAGATGAAAGTGGATCTGAGCCGCGTGCGAACCGGCACGTGGGAAGGAAAGCCGGTGTGGATCGTCGGCGCGGCGTCGGCCTCCGACACCACGTCGCCACAGTTCTGGGTGGACACCGATCGCAAGCTGCTGCAGCGGATGATCATCTCCGGCGGCGACGGCCAGCCTCCGCTCGACGTGCACCTCGGCGGATACGAGCGCGTCGGCAACGGTGCGTGGCTCGCGACAAAGATCGAGATGTTCCAGAACGGCGTGCGGCGCCAGGCGGAAGACTACTCGGGATGGAAGGTGGACGTGCCGGTCGATCCGGCCATGTTTGACCCGGGGCAGTGGTCGACCGCGCCGCACTGGGCGAAGCCGGCGAAGTAACGACGGGGCTCGCTCGTTAGGCGCCGGCGTCGCGCCCCCGCTATCGCTGGTCGTCGGGCCGACGGTTCGGCATCGCCTCACGCCGGCCCTCATTCGGCCGACCCATGCGGCGCAGCCCGGCCCAGCCGCGCACACCCATCCCGTTTCCGGACCGTCCGCGACGGGGGCTGAATCCGCCACGCATCCCGTGGCGCTGCATGCGGCCGGACGTCGCAACGCGCTCCCACGCCCGCGCCTGCTGGTCCGGCGTCAGCACCGCGATGGCATCTCGACGGTCCGCTTGGGCCTGATCGCGCAGACGCTCCATCCCCGGCCGCATCTGCTCGAAGCTCTGCCTCATGCGCTCACGGTCGGCCGAGTCCGGGCGCGCTGCGCCTGGGGCCCGCTGAGCCCGCAGGGAGTCCATCTGCAGACCGAACGCGCGCCGGCGCTCCGCCGACCGGCGGGCAATCGCCGCGAGGCGGGTTACCTGTGCGTCGGTGAGGTTCAGCTCACCGGTGTGAGCGAGAAGGAATTGTGCGGGATCGTCCACCGCGCCGGCGCCCAGCGCACGCATTTCACTGGGGCCAGGCATCGGCCCCGGTCCCATCCTTCCACGCGGTGCTTGCGCGCCGAGAGTGATTGCACCGGCGACGCACGCGGTCGCCGCCAGGAAAAGCTGCCGTTTCATCGTACTGATTCGACCTCCACCGCTGGGCCTCCCGGCCCCGATTGAAGCTCATGCCGATCCGGCATCGATCTCATCGGGTGAGACGTATTCGTACGGTCGCCGTTAACAGCACCCATTTGCCCGCTAGCCTGGCAGATGTTACGCTCTCGGCCCGTCGCCCTGTCAGCCGGTGCCGCTAAGCCCCTCGCCGGAGTGCCTCCATGTCTCGCTCCTCGTCCGTTGCTCGTCGGTTCGCCTGGTTCGTTGCACCGCTCGTCGTCTGCGCGCCGCCCCACCTGCATGCGCAGGCCGCGTCGCGCACCGTCGCGCAGGGAAAGCCGACGATCGAGCAATTCCTGAGTCCCGCGTCGCCCCTCGAGATGACGGCCGCCCGAAAGGCGGATCGCGTCGCCTGGATGACCTACGACCGCGGGATGCGAAATGTCTACACGGCAGCCGCGCCGTCCTTTCGGCCGGTGCGTCTGACACGCTTCCTCGACGACGACGGGCGCGACCTCACCGACGTCAACCTCTCCGACGACGGATCGATCGCGGTATTCGTCCGTGGGTCGGCGCCGAACCGGCAGGGGTGGGTGGCGAACCCGTCGCACGATCCGGCCGGCGCCGAGCGGGAGATCTGGGCGATTCGCACGAGCGGTGGAACTCCGTGGCGCGTAGCCGAAGGTGGCGCGCCGGAGCTCTCGCCCGACGGTCGGTACGTCGTGTACGTGAAGGACGGCCAGATCTACCGCGGCCGCGTCATCGCGGCCGCGGCGCCGGATTCGATGGACCGCGGCCAGAAGCCGTTCATCAAGGCGTGGGGACGGCAGAGCAACCCCAGATGGTCGCCGGACGGCTCGAAGATCGCCTTCGTCAGCGATCGCGGGAACCACTCGTTCATCGCGGTCTACGACGCGAAGACGCGCTCGATGACGTATCTGGCCCCCGGGGTGGATTTCGACGCGGCGCCGGTGTGGTCGCCTGACGGGAAGCGCGTCGCCTTCACGCGCCGGCCGGGCGCGCCGTTCGGCCAGCAGTCGCAGGAAGGGCAGGGCGGTATTGGTAACCCGCCGGGTCCGGCCGGCAGCGGAGCGGCGCCGCGAAGCGTGTGTCCACCCGGGCTGGCGAATCCCTTCGCACCTGGCGGTGGCGGCGGCCGTGCGCGGCCCGATTCGGCGCCGTCGCGTCCACTCATTCCGGGGCTTTGCCGATCGACGTTCGCGGGCGGGCATACGCTGGCCATCATGGTGGCCGACGTGTCGACGCGGTCCGCGCGCGAGCTCTGGCACAACGCGCCTAACGACTCGACGTTCCCGGCCATCCAGCGCCTGCTGTGGGCCGGCGAGCACATCCTCGTCCCGGTGACGCCGCTCAACGACGAGTGGGAGCGCTACTACTCGCTCGACGCCAACGCCGCCACGGCGAAGCCCGTGCTGCTGACGACGACGAACGGCTTGATCGAAGACGCGACGTCCGCAGCCGTCTCGGCGGACGGGAAGACGTTCTATTACTGCACGAACGCGAGCGACATCGAGCGCCGCCACATCTGGGCAGTGCCGACCGCGGGCGGCACGCCGAAGCGGATCTCAACCGGTGATGGGATCGAGACGTCCCCACAGCCGCTCGCGTCAGGCAAGCAGCTGGCGGTGCTGTACTTCGACGTCAGCACGCCGGCGTCGGTCGGTCTGGTGCCGGTGGACGGCGGGAAGGCGCGCGTGATCTTCCCGACGCTCGGCGCCGACTTCCCGAAGTCGGAGCACGTGACGCCCGAGGTCATCACGGTGAAGTCTCCCGATGGGCTGGAGATTCACAACCAGCTTTTCCTCCCGAAGGACCTCAAGGCGGGCGAGCGCCGGCCGGCGATCATCTTCGTGCACGGTGGTCCCGTTAGGCAGATGCTGCCGGGGTACCACTACATGCAGTTCTACCACTGGGCCTACGCGGTGAACCAGTGGCTGGCGAACCAGGGCTATGTGGTGCTGTCGGTGAACTACCGGAGCGGCATCGGCTACGGCCGGTCGTTCCGGCAGGCGCAGAACACGAACGCGCGCGGCAACTCGGAGTACCAGGACGTGCTCGCGGCAGGCAAGTATCTGCAGACGCGCGCGGACGTGGATCCGGCGCGCATCGGGATCTGGGGGCTGTCGTATGGTGGGCTGCTGACGTCGCAGGCGCTGGCCCGCAACTCGGATCTGTTCGTCGCCGGAGCCGATCTCGCGGGGGTGCACCTGTATGGCAGCTCGCTCGACACGACATCGGTCTCTTACAAGTCGTCCGCGATCTCGGCGATCGACAGCTGGAAGTCACCAGTGTTCCTCGTGCACGGCGACGATGACCGGAACGTGGACTTCGCGCAGACCGTGGGCCTGGTGCAGCTGCTGCGTGCGCGCGGAGTCTACTACGAGCTCGAGGTGATCCCCGACGATCTCCACGAGTCGATGCTGCACCGGAACTGGGTCGGGACGTTCGGCCACATGGGCGATTTCCTGCACCGGTTCGTGTGGAACAAGGAGTCCGCTGCTGCCACCGACGGAAGTAAGGAGAAGTAGGAAAGCGGGAGACGGGAGACGGGAAGCGGGTAGAAAGCGAGAACCCTCGGGAGGCCTCTCTATGCGAGATGAGCGTCCCGAGGGTTTTCCGTCTCCCGTCTCCCGTCTCCCGGTCCGCTTGCGGCGTCATTTGTTCCTTTTATTCTTGTTCTCCCCGAACATATACCGAATCGAGGGAGAACAGCGTGGACTCCGAGATCGACCGGCCAGCGCCAGCAATCGAAGGAGTCGCAACGACGGGTGAGCTTTCACCTGTACCGGGCTGGGTGGGGATCGTGAGGGTGGCATCGGCGGCGGCTGCGGCGTCGGATCCCCCGGCGTCGTTTCTGTGCCGTGCTCGGTGGGGGCGTCTCTCCTGGTACGACGTCCGCGGACCCCGGCCCTTCGTCGAGCTCTTGTGGGCCCTCGAGGAGCTCTCGGCAACCCTGTGTGAGGTGTGCGGGGCACCTGCGGTTCAACGCGAGACGTGGGAACGCGGCATCCATACGCTCTGCCCGCGCCATGCCGTGGACGTCGCCGTGGCCGGCCCCAAGGCCGGCGAGGTGTACGACCGCGCGTGGGCCCTGCTTCGGAACACCCAGTAAGCGCCAGTGAGGTTCCTATGGAACGAGATGAATTGGAGCTCTGGCTCTGCGGTCCGGACACGTTACCGCTTCCGCCCGTCGCCGCGGCAGAAGCGCTCGGACTGCCGGCCGATGCCCTGGCAGACACTACGCTCCTTCGGACTGCCCGCCGAGTGCGAGCGCTTCAGCTCACCCTCGCCGTACTTCGCGATGCCTTCCCAGCCGACATCGACGTTTGGCGTTGGCTGGAGACTCCGCGACGGGAGCTTTCGGGCATGACGCCCCGTGCCGCCATGGTCGCGGGCCTGTGCAAGGAAGTGGAGCGCCTCGCCGTCGACACATGGAACGCGAATGTCTGCATGGCGGGAGCTGCTTAGTCGAAACTGCTCGTCGTGCAGAAAGTCACGAGCATGACGCACAATCTACGGCTCGATATGCCGATTTAAGCGATGGTTCGTGCAGAATCTGCACGAATTGCTTGACGTGGCGACAAGGCAGGTATAGGGTGTGCGAAGCGGGGCGATACCCGCCAGGATGTCCATCCCACACCCGCCATCGTCGCTATGATCGCGCAGTCAGCCGAACCGAGCGCGCCCGACACTGTCTGGATGCTGGTATCGACCGCGCTCGTGCTGCTCATGACGCCCGCCCTCGCGTTCTTCTACGGCGGCCTGGTCCGCGCCAAGAACGCCCTCAACACGATGATGATGAGCGTCGCATCGCTCGGAATCGTCGGCCTCGTGTGGGCGCTCTTTGCCTACTCGCTCGCGTTCGGGCGAGGGACGGGCGTGATTGGCGGCCTCGAGTTCCTCGGGCTCGAGAACGTCGGCCTCGAGGCGAAAGGCACTATCCCGCACCTCCTGTTCATGGCCTACCAGGCCACGTTCGCCATCATCACCGCGGCGCTCATATCCGGCGCGATCGTCGAACGAATGCGGTTCGGGCCCTATCTCGCCTTCATCGCATTGTGGACGCTCGTGGTGTACGCACCGGCGGCGCATTGGGTGTGGGGCGGCGGATGGCTCGGGTCGCTCGGCGTCCTCGACTACGCCGGCGGCACTGTCGTCCACGTAAACGCGGCGTCGGCCGCGCTTGTCGCAGCGATGGCGCTGCGGCCGCGTCGCGACTACGGGCGGCAAGCGCTCCTCCCGCACAACGTGCCATACGTGTTGCTCGGTGCCGCGCTGCTCTGGTTCGGATGGTTCGGCTTCAACGCCGGCAGCGCGCTCGGCGCGAACAAGGCGGCGGCGCTCGCCTTCGTAAACACGTTTGTCGCGCCCGCGGCGACGCTCGTCGTGTGGATGCTGATCGACCTCGCGCGCACGGGACGCGCGACCGCGGTCGGCCTGGCGACGGGAATCGTGGTCGGGCTCGTGGCGATCACGCCGGCGGCCGGCTTCGTGTCGCCGTTAGGCGCGATCGCCATCGGCGCAATCGCGGCACCGCTCAGCTACTTCGCGATTCTCTGGCGGAGTCGCACGGCACTCGACGACTCGCTCGACGTCGTCGCCGCGCACGGTGTCGGCGGCGCCACCGGTGCGCTGCTGACCGGTGTGTTCGCGCGGCCCGAGTGGGGTGGATCGGCGGGCCTGATCGCCGGCAACCCTCGCCAGCTCGGGCTGCAGGTGATCGGCCTCGTCGCCGTCGCCGCGTACAGCGGTCTCGCGACTCTGACGCTCATCAAGCTCGTGAACGCCGTTGCTCGAGTGCGCAGCAGTCAACGCGATGAGGCGATCGGCCTCGACATCACGCAGCACGGCGAGGAGGCTTACGCGCGAGGAGACGGAGCGGTGCTGGTGATGTCCTCGGTCTCGGCAGCGGCTACCCGGTCGAGTGACGAATCGATGCGTGTGCCGCTCGAGGTGCCCGCGTGAAGCTGATCGTCGCGATCGTCAGGCCCGAGCGCGCGCACGAAGTGCTCGAGGCGCTGTTCATGGCAGAGGTCCGCGGGCTCACCGTGTCCCGCGTGCAGGGGCATGGTGGTGAGACGGAGCGCGTGGAGACGTACCGCGGCACCACGGTGAAGATGGAGCTTCAGGACAAGGTGCGGTTCGAGATCGGCGTGTCCGACCACTTCGTCGAGCCCACGGTGCGCGCCATTCTCGACTCGGCGCGCACGGGTGACGTCGGCGACGGGAAAATCTTCGTGCTGCCGGTGGAGCGCGTCTACCGTATCCGGACGGGGGAGACGGATCAGATGGCGGTAACGCCGGGCTGGCCGGAGGAGGAGCCGGGCTAGCGCCGCCGCATCCGTCCAGGGCAAGCCTTATTCTGCCTAACGGGCAAGGTCTTCGCCACGAACACCCACTGGCCCCACCGCCTCTGGCATCGAGGTCGGGACGACTCCGTAACGGCAAGACCTAACGCGGATTTGAAATCGATTACACCGATGTTCGCGGATTCGCTCCGTGGGCATTGAACCCTCCGACGGCGGCGTCCGGTCTCTCACTTTTTGTTGTTCAACGGCCTCGGGAAGCCAATGCCTCCCGAGGCCGTTCAACAAAGAAAGACAGGATCCGTACTCGGCCACCGGAGCCGTCGCTGCGCGCGGAGGAAATCCGCGACCATTCGCGAAATCGCCGTCGAAATCCGCGTTAGGTCTTGCTGTTGATCCGGGCTCGTGGCGCGAGCCAGCCTGATGGCGAAGCCGTCCTGAAGCCGGCCCTTCGCGATCTGGCCCCGATCACCGGCGCTTTCGGGCGGAACTCTCTTCCTTCTCCTCGCGCTCGTCATCGGCCAGGTCTCGGGAGAGCGGGAAGAACAACGCCTGCCTAACGCCCGGAAACGGCGTGCCCCAGCCGCGCGCCTCGTGCCACAGAATCCGATTCAGCCGGTCGGTCGGTGCGGCATCCGGGATGTCGAACCGCATTCGCATCGACCCCAGCGCGGCACGCCGCCGCTCCGCCGCGTTCGGTCCGCGAATGTCGCCGACGCGCTGGTTCGTCTCGAAGAGCGACACGCTCGGCTCGAGCGCGTCGTAGGGCGTGAGGTCCGGCTTCTCGCCCGCGGCGATGAAGCTCGCCCGCATGTCCGTCGCCACGAGGTCGAACACGCTCATCGCCGGCAGGCCGAGAATCAGCTCGATGGTTTTGACCATGCTCGGCTGACTGTAGAACGTGCTGTCCACGATACCGCGGCGGGTGTACGGCGAGATCGCCAGCGCGACCGTGCGGTGACCATCGATGTGGTCCACGCCGTTCTGGGCATCGTCCTCGACGACGAAGATCGCCATGGTCGGCCAGAAGTGCGAATGCGAGAGCCGCTCGACGATCATGCCTAACGCCAGGTCGTTGTCCGCCACGCAGGCGCGCGGCGTACACCACCCGGGCGAGGTGCCAGCCGTATGATTGCTCGGCAGGATGACCATGACGAGGTGCGGCATCGCCCCCGCCTTGTCCCAATCGCCGAGGTGCGCGACGATGTCCTCCGCCTTCACGACGTCCGGAACCTCCTGCGTCCACCCCGGATACTCGCGAATCAGCACCTTGTCGAGGGACGGAATCTCGGAGCGCGTGTTGTAGCGCCGTCGTAGCTCCTCGCGGAAATACGTGGGGCGGTCGGTACGCTGCTCACGCCACTTCGCGAACAGGTCACTCCTGACCCCGGCGATCGAGTCGGATGGCGCGGGCGCGTATTCCCCGAAGACGGCAACCCGCTTGCCCTTCGCTTGCGCGTTCTCCCAGAGGAAGCCGCCTGACGAGTATGCGAGCGGATCATTCCCCTCCGAGGGATACGAGCGCCCGTAATACAGCGGCCACAGCGGGTATTCCGTTTCGTTCGCCTGCGTGAGCCACTGGTGCCCGTCGGCCGAGTTGCCGCCCGAGGCGAAGAAATGGTCGAGCGTCACGAAGCGCTCCGATAGCGCGTGCGTGTTAGGCGTCACGCCCCGTCCGTAGATCACCAGGCTCGAATCACCGGCACCGCGGCCCAGGTCGCCGAGGACCTGGTCATACGTTCGGTTCTCGCGGATGATGAAGACGACGTGTTGAATTGGCGTTGGCTCGCCGGGACGCTCCGGGATCGGGCGTGGCGCAACATTGCTCCGTGGAGCGAGCGATGCCGCGACCGCTCCCGAGCTGCCGGCAGGAGTCAGACGATTGTTCTGCGCAACGGCAGTGGAATAGGCGGCAAGCTCCGCGGCCGTCGGAATCGTCACGACGCTCACCGATCCACGCACGGCATGGACGTAGCGACCTTGCTTGCCAGGAGAGCCCTCGGTCGTGCCATCGCCTGACCCGACGCCGAGCAGTGCGCCGACCGCCAGGTATTTGCCATCGCTCGAGACGTCGAGGCTCGACGGATACCACGCGGTAGGAATGAGACCCAACAAGCGCCAGCTTGGCGTTGGCGATTTGACGGCGCTTACATCATAGAGGGCCACGGCATTCACACCGCCAAGCGCGACGTACAGCGTGCGGCCGTCGGGAGCGAGCGCGAGCGCGGTTGGCGCCAGTCCGATCTTTCGTTCCCGGAACGGCGTGACGGCGAGCGTCGCGATCACGCTGTTCGTACGCGTGTCGATAACGCTCACGGCGTCCGCGTTGCCGCCGGCGACGTAAAGTCGCGCGTTAGGCTCGTCCCAGACGAGCGCCGTGGGGTGTCGGCCCACCCCAATCGTGTGCGTCACTCGGCCGGCCGCGACGTCGACGCGGCTCACCGTCCCTTCGGCGGCGATGCCACGCGCGTCGGTGCGCACTCGCTCCGCGCGCGGGTCGCAGCACTGCGTCGACGAGCGCTCCCCGGCCTTCGGATGCGTTCCTCCGACGTTGGAGACGTAGGCCACGGCGCCATCCGGTGACAGCACGGCCGCGAACGGCGCGACACCAAGCGGGATGAGTCGAATCGGACGTCCGGTCTCCGCCTCGATCACCGCGAGCGCATCGTTCGCCGTGAGTGGGACGACCGCCACTCGGCGACCTTCCGCGCCGGGGCGTACGGCGACCGCGGGCGCGCCGGCCATGAAGTCACCGAGCGCGCCTGACGAGTAAGCCGGCGGGGCGCTGTCGCCCTTCGCGTCGCTGCCGAACGCATTGAGCTGCGCCACCGCGTTCGCGCGAGCGACCGGGCGGAGTCCGGGCATCGGCGGCTGTGCGATCTGACCCGGTTGACGGCCGACGGAGCTGACGAGCGCGCGGTTCGTCACGGGATCGACCGCGACGCCTTGCACGCCAGAGCGTCCGTCGAATCGGCCGCGCGCGATCACGCGGTTATCGGCCCAGGCGATATGAAACGCGGAGCCCGGCACGCCGACCCAGATCTCCGAGGGCGTACCGAACCGCACGCCTGTCACGCGTCCGTCGAACACGGTTTGGACTCCGGCGGGAGTCACGCGCTGATCCGTCGCTATGACGCCGGGGTCGCGTACGTCGCGACGCGGTGTTTGTCCATCGAGGCGTGCGCCTGCGAACGAAACCACACAAAGGACGGCGAGCGGAGCTCGCCCAATCTCGAGAGATGCGACGCGCATGCAGACTCGGGTGAAGATGAATACCGGTGCCGAGCTTCAAGCTGCGACGTGTTCGTCGGCGTCGCAAACCCGGTGACGTCACCGTTACGCCGAGCGCTTGCCAACGAAACACCGGCTTGACGTGCGGACCACTCCAGCACATCGTTCCTTTCGACGGTCGAAAGGAGAGCCGCGTGGCCGAGAAAGGGCGTGGAGATGTACTGCAGGGGACGCTCGACATGCTCGTCCTGAAGTCGCTTCAGCTCGGGCCCATGCATGGGTGGGGCATCACCGAGCGTCTGGAGACCGGATCGGAGCGTGTCTTTCAGGTGGGTCAGGGCTCTCTCTATCCTGCGCTGTACCGGCTCGAGCGTCAGGGGTACATCGCGTCGGATTGGGGCGTGACGGAGAACAATCGTCAGGCGCGGTTCTACAAGCTCACGAGCGCCGGACGAAAGCGCCTGGCCGAAGAGCGAGCGACGTGGGCGCGAATGTCTCGCGCGGTCGATCTCGTCCTGCGGATGGGGGAGGCGGAGGCGTGACGATGCGAACAACGGTCCGCGACGTCATGATGCGCCTGCGGGGTCTCGCGCAGCGTAGAAGCATGGAGAGTCGCCTCGACGATGAGATGCGCTTTCACCTCGACATGCTGACGGAGCAGCACGTCCGCGCCGGCCTCTCGCCGACCGAAGCGCGACGCAAGGCGCTCACCGCGTTCGGCGGCATGGAGCGGTTCAAGGACGACGCGCGCGACGAGTATCGGAGTCGGCTGCTCGACGAGCTCGGGCAGGACATCCGCTACGCCGTTCGTGTCATCCGGCGGAACCCCGGTTTCGGCGTGGCCGCGGCACTGACGTTCGCGTTAGGCATCGGCGCCTCCACGGCGATCTTCAGCGTCGTGCACGGCGTGCTGCTCCGGCCCCTGCCGTACGAGGATCCCGATCGACTGGTCGTGCTTTGGGAAAGCCAGCCCGCGCGCGGCAACGATCGCAACGTCGTGAGCGTGCCGAACTTCGAGGCCTGGCGCTCCCGCGCCCGGTCGTTCGAGCGCATGGCCGCGCTCGTGCCGCTGCCTGCCACGATCGCCGGCGCGCCGAGTCCGGAGCACGTGATGGCTGCGGAAGTGTCGCCCGGCTACTTCGAGACGCTCGGAGTGTCACCGGCGTTAGGTCGCACCTTCGCGAGCAGCGAGGAACCGGATGGTGGCGCCGACGTGGTCGTGCTCAGCGACGGCTTCTGGCGCAGCCACTTCGGTGCCGATCGACGAGTGGTTGGTCGCACGCTGCCGATCGACGGGCGTCCGCACACGATTGTCGGTGTGATGCCGCCGAGCTTCGATCCACCACAGTTCGCGTGGCTGACCGACCAGGCGTTCTGGCGGCCGTTCGGCCCGACCGACAACAATCGAGGGTGGGGACGGTTTCTGCTCGTCGTTGCGCGGGTAAAGCGAGACGTTCCGGTGAATGCCGCGCTTCGAGAGGTGCAGGGAATCGCCGCGCAGCGTGCGACGGAGGACAAGGGAAACGAGGGCTGGTCGGCGAGCATCGTCGGCCTGTCAGCGCAGATCACCGGAGATGCGCGATTGCCGCTTCTCGTACTGCTCGGTGCCGTCGGCCTGCTGCTGCTCATGGCCGTCACGAACGTGGCCAATCTGACGCTCGGGCTAGTGAGGCGGCGCGAACACGAGCTCGCGGTTCGCCGGGCGATCGGAGCGACAAGGGGTCGGCTGTTCAGACAGATCATGGCGCAGAGTGCAGTCGTCGGGGCGGTCGGGTGCCTGCTCGGAGTCGCCGCGGCCGTGGGAGGTGTTCGTGCGCTGGTCGCGCTGCTGCCTCCGGAGACGCCGCGCAGCGGTTCGATCCGCGTCGATGCACCCGTGTTGCTGTTCACTGCCTCGGTCTCGGTGATCGCGGCGCTTGCCGTCGGTGCTGTCGGCGCGCTGCGTGGGAGGCGGAACGGCGCGGTTTGGCTGCGGGAGAGTGGCGGGCGCGCGGCCGCTCGACTGCGAGGTGGCTCGCTCGTGACCGCCGAGGTGGCGCTCGGGCTCGTCTTGACGGTCCTTGCGGGCCTAACGATGCGAACGTTCGAAAAGCTGCGGACGGTCGATCTCGGGTTCGACTCGGAACGCGTGGTCGTCGCGCGCGTCGGCGTCTCCGGGCCGCGATACCGAACGCCGGAAGCGCGGATGGCATTCTTCGACCAGGTGCTGTCTCGCGTTCGAGCGCTTCCGGGCGTCCAGGCGGCGAGCGCCGTCAGCACGCGTCCATTCGGCGGAATGGGGCCGGCGACGCAACTCGGTGACGCGAGTGCTCCGGAGGCACGCGACTCGGTGGTAGCGGATGTTCGATACGCCGACGCCGAGCTGTTCCGGACGTTGCGCGTCCCGCTCGTTGCCGGCAGCACGTTCGACTCGCGCGACGCGCTCGATGCGCCGCCGCGGGTCATAGTCAATCGGACGCTGGCGCGGCGCCTCTGGCCGTCGGAGAGCCCGATCGGCAAGCGGCTCCGCGTGCCGATGTTCAATGGCATCGTGCCCGAAGTCATTGGCGTGGTGGGTGACGTGCATCTCATGGATGCACGGACGCCGGCGCGCGGGGCGATCTACCTCGCGAACTCTCGCTTCCCGATGGACGCGCTCGATCTGGTCGTCCGCGCCAGCGGCGACGGCGCGTCGGTAGTGAAGTCTCTGCAATCGATCGTGACGGCGCTCGATCCGGCGCTGCCGGTCTACCAGGTGACGATGCTCGAGACCCTAGTCGGTCGCGCGCTGGCGCGCGATCGGTTCACGGCGGCGCTGCTCGGTGCGTTCGCTCTCGTGTCGCTGCTGCTGGCGGCGGTGGGGATCTACGGCGTGTTCGCCGGCGACGTGGCGCAGCGGCGCAAGGAGATCGGCATACGTGTCGCGCTGGGTGCGCCGTCGGGCGGCGTCATCGCGCTGGTGATGCGCCGAGCCGTGACGCGCGCGGCGTTGGGCGTGGCGTTAGGCACCGGAGGCGCGCTGCTGGCGGCGCGGGCGATGCGGTCACTCCTGTTCGGCGTTGGCGCGGCGGATCCGGTGTCGTTCGTCGCGGTGGCCGTACTGCTGTTGCTGGTCGCGGTCGCGGCGACGCTGGTTCCGGCGTTGCGGGCGGCGAGGGTCTCGCCGCTCCTGGCGATACGAGTGGACCAGTAGAGCGCTCCAAGAAACTGATCACCGAATACCAATGACTCATGACCCATTACC
>JBKOYV010000195.1:0-15206 GCA_046725585.1 Gemmatimonadota bacterium
CGTGGACACGTTCTGCCGCGATCATCTGCCGCCCGCGGAGCTCTGGCCACGCATGGACTTCAGCTCCTTGCGGGAGCTGGCCTACCCGGCGCAGCTCAACTGCGCTACTGAGCTGCTCGATCGTATGGTGGACGCCGGTCACGCCGATCGCACGGCATTCCTCTTCCCCGGCGGACGCTGGACCTACCGCGACGTCCTCGAGATGTCGAACCGGATCGCGCACGTGCTCGTCGAGGATCTTGGCGTCGTACCCGGCAATCGCGTTTTGCTGCGCGGCCCGAACTCGCCCATGATGGCTGCGTGCTGGTTCGCGATCGTGAAGGTCGGCGCGGTCGTCGTGTGCACCATGCCGCTCCTGCGCGTGCGCGAGCTCTCCTACATCGCCGACAAGGCCGCGATCACGCTCGCGTTATGCGACACCCGATTCGCCGCCGAGTGCGAGACGGCGATGAAGCAGACAAGTAGCGGCGCTCCTCGCCAAGGTGGCCGGACCGTGCACTTCGCGAGCAACGATGCCGGCTCGCTCGAGGCCATGATGGTCGGCAAAAGCGCGACGTTCGAGAACTGCGACACGGCTGCGGATGACACCGTGCTCATCGCGTTCACGTCCGGCACGACCGGCAACGCGAAGGGCACGATGCACTTTCACCGCGATGTGATGGCCATCTGCGACTGCTTTCCGCGCTCCGTCGCCAAGCTCTCGCCCGACGATATCTGCTGCGGTTCGCCACCGTTCGCGTTCACGTTCGGGCTCGGTGGGCTCGTGCTGTTCCCCATGCGCGTGGGCGCGGCGTCGCTTCTGCTCGAGCAGGCGGCTCCGCCACAGCTCATCAAGGGCATCCAGGAGCATCGCCCCACGGTGTGCTGGACGTCCCCCACAGCCTATCGCGCCATGCTCGGGATGCTCGGGCAGCATGACGTATCGTCGCTCACGAAATGCGTCTCCGCCGGCGAGCATCTGCCGCGTGCCACGTTCGAGGCGTGGGAGAAAGCGACTGGCATCCGCATCATCGACGGTATCGGTGCTACCGAGATGCTCCACATCTTCATCTCGGCGAGCGGCGACGACATTCGACCGGGTTCGACGGGCCGCGTAGTGCCCGGATACGAAGCCCGTTGCGTCGACTCGAGTGGCGCCGAGGTGCCGCGAGGCGAGATCGGGCGTCTGGCGGTCCGCGGCCCAACCGGGTGCCGATACCTCGCCGACATCGACCGTCAGCGCGCTTACGTGGAGGACAGCTGGAACATCACGGGCGACTCGTTCCGCCAGGACGCCGATGGCTACTTCTGGTACATGGCGCGCACGGACGACATGATCATCACCGGCGGCCACAATGTGTCGGGCGCCGAGGTCGAGAACGTGCTGCTCGAGCACAAGGCCGTGCAGGAATGCGGTGTCGTCGCCGCGCCTGACGAGGAGCGCGGACAAGTCGTGAAAGCGTTCATCGTGGTGCGGCAAGGGTTCACGCCCGGTCCGGAGCTCGCGCGCGAGCTGCAGGATTTCGTGAAGGCCGAGATCGCGCCATACAAGTATCCGCGGCGCGTCGAATTCGTAGAGAAGCTGCCGAGAACGGACACCGGAAAGCTCCAGAGGTTTCGATTGCGGGAACAGGAAACGGCCTGAATGGCCACCGAGGTTCGTCCCGCGAACTGGCCGCCGGGCTCCGGCTACTCCCACGGGTATTCCGCGGAGGGCCGTGCCGTGTTCCTTGCGGGCCAGATCGGCTGGGACCCGGTCACGCAGATGGTCGTCCCTGGCGGAATGTCGGCTCAGGTGCGCCAGGCCCTCGCGAACATCGTCACGGTGCTCGAGGCCGCGGGTGCCCGGCCGGCCGATCTCGTTAGGCTCACGTGGTTCGTCACCGATCGCGACGCGTACCTCCGCGATCGCAAGGCGATCGGCGCCGCGTACCGCGAGATCGTCGGGCGCCACTTCCCCCCGATGTCCGTGATCGTCGTTGCCGGGCTCCTCGAACCGGGAGCCGTCGTCGAAATTGAAGCTACCGCTGTCATCCCATCCGACACTCGTGTCAACTCAACCGGCGCGTGAGCGCCGCCCATCTTCCCTAATGCGAATTCTCCTCGGACTTGCCGCCCTTGCCGCGTCCGCAAGTGCCCTCTCGGCACAGGGCCGCGGCGCCTCCACCACAACGCCTAACGCTGGATCGACCAACGCGTCCACCGCAAAGCGAGCCCTTCGCCCAGTGGACGTCTTCCGCGTACGCGACGTGCGCGACCCGCAGATCTCCCCGGACGGCAAGTGGGTCGCCTACACCGTCACCATCGCCGATTCCGCGCGCGACAAGAACGACACCGACGTCTGGATGGCGAGTTGGGACGGGAAGGAGAACATCCGCATCACGTCGACCAAGGACGGCGAGTCGAGCCCGCGCTGGAGCCCTGATGGCCGCTACCTCTCGTTCATCTCGTCGCGAGACGGGGGCAAGGGCGGCCAGGTCTGGCTGCTCGACCGGCGCGGTGGCGAGGCGACGCGACTCACGGAGATCAAGGGCGGCGTGAGCGGCTACGAGTGGTCGCCGGACGCGACGCGTCTCGTGCTCGTGGTGGACGACCCGGACGACGACGCCGGCGATGACTCCACCAAGGCCAAAACGCCCAAGCCCATCGTGCTCGATCGCTATCACTTCAAGCAGGACATCCAGGGCTACCTGGGCAACCAGAGAAGTCACCTGTACCTGTTCGACGTCGCGGCGAAGAAGCTCGACACCCTCACATCGGGCAAATACGACGAGAACAACCCGTCGTGGTCGCCGGACGGCAAGGCGATCGTGTTCGTAAGCGACCGGTCGCCCGATCCCGACAAGAGCATCAACACGGACATCTACCTGATCGACGCGCGCAAGGGTGCCGAGATGCGGCGCCTGACGACGTTCGAGGGCGACGACAACAACAGCGGCAGTAAGCTGGCGTGGAGCCCCGACGGGAAGCTCATCGCGTACGTGCGCGGCGGGTCGACGACGATGTCCATCTACGACCAGTACCGCGTGGCGCTCATACCCGTTGCCGGTGGCGAGCCGCGTATCCTCACCGAGTCGCTCGACCGTCCGGTGACCTCTCCGCGCTGGACGGCCGACGGCGCGTCGCTGCTCTTTCTAGTGACCGATGACCGGACGCAGTACGTCGCGCGCATGCGGGCGACCGGTGGGCCGGTCGAGAAGCTCACCAGCGGTCCGCGCGTCGTCCAGTCGCTCGCGTTAGGCCCGTCAGGCAAGGTGGCGGTGCTCGCGTCCACCGCGACCGAGATGCCCGAAGTGCATGCGCTCGAGAACGGCACGCTGCGACCGCTCACCCACCAGAACGATGCGTGGCTCGCGGAAATTCAGTTGGGCACGACCGAAGGCATCGAGTTCAAGACGCCGGACGGCGCGGACGTCCACGCCGTCGTGACGCGACCGGCAGGCTCGTCGGCCAGGATGCCGACGCTCCTTCGCATCCACGGCGGACCCACCGGCCAGGACCAGTACTCGTTCAACTTCGAGCGCGAGCTGTTCGCCGCGAACGGATACGTCGTCGTCTCACCCAACTATCGCGGGAGCAACGGTCGCGGTGAGAAGTTCATGAACGCGATCTCCGGCGACTGGGGGAACAAGGAGGTCGTCGACGTCCTCGCGGCGACCGACTACGTCGTCGAGAAGGGGATCGCCGACCCGGACCGGCTCGGCATCGGAGGTTGGAGCTACGGCGGGATCACGACCGACTACACGATCGCGACGACTCCCCGGTTCAAGGTGGCGATCAGCGGCGCCGGTAGCGCGCTCCAGACGTCGATGTACGGCGTGGACCAGTACATCCTGCAGTACGAAACGGAGCTCGGCCCGCCCTGGAAGAACCCGGACGCCTGGATGAAGGTCTCCTACCCATTCTTCCACGCCGACCGCATCAAGACGCCGACGCTGTTCATGGTAGGCGAAAAGGACTTCAACGTCCCGGCCGTCGGCAGCGAACAGATGTACCAGGCGCTCAAATCGCTGGGGATCGATACGCAGCTCGTGATCTATCCCAACGCGTTCCACGGCATCACGCTACCGAGCTATCGGGTTGATCGGCTGGAGCGGTACCTTAAGTGGTACGATAGATATCTGAAGCCTGTCGCGCAGTAGCGGGAGGCGGGACTGGGGACTGGGGACTCGGCACTGAAAACTCCCACTCACGACCGGCTATCCCGGTCGGGCTCGTTGGGGTAATAGCAGCAGCTCGCAGCAAGCGGCAGTAGCGCGCAGCACTCGGCTGCCAGCCAGCAGCTGCATGCAGCTGGCAGCTCCCGCTGCCGGCTCTTCCGCTTCTCGCGCCAACCCGTACCTTGGCCAGTAGCGGCTCCGAGATTGTCTTACTCTCACGTGAGGCTGTCGAGCATGGCCAAGACCGAGAACCAGCGCGCCGAAAACGGTCGGAAGCTGACACCACCGGCAGCAGCCTCGCGCCCAGCCGACCTCCCGCCCACCGCGCCTAACGACACACCACCGGAAAGCCTCGACAAGGTGCGTGACATCCTCTTCGGCGGCCAGATGCGCGCCGTCGAGTCGCGGCTGCAGGGGCTCGAAGAGCGCCTCATGCGTGAACAGGCCAGCATGCGCTCCGACTTCAACAAGCGGCTCGCCGATGTCGATGCAACCGCCAAACGCGACGTCCAGACCCTCAACGACCGGCTCACCGCCGAGCGCACCAAGCGGACCGAGGATCTCAAGGCGCTGTCGGCCGAGCTCAAGGAAGTGCTTCGCTCCCTCGAGAAGCGGCACGTGAAGCTGGAGGAGCTCTCCGGGCTCGCGGACGCCGAGATCCGCGACCAGATCCTCCAGCAGTCCCGCGCGATCGGCGCCGAGATCGAGCGCCTGTCGCAACGCGTGACGGCTGACCTCAACCGCGAGGTGGCCTCGCTTCGCACCGACAAGACCGACGTCTCGGCCCTTGTCAGCGTGTTCTCCGACATGGCGACCCGGCTCGCCGGCGAGTCTCGCCCGCCCGCCAAGGCCGCGCGGAGCTGATCGTGCCGGACGACGGCGCGCCGCTGACGGAAAGCGCCGGCGGAGCTGGTGATGTGAGCGTTCGCGAGCTCTCCGAGCTGCGCGACCTGTTGTTCGGCGCGGAGCGCCGTCAGATCGACGAGCTCCGCCGCCGCCTCGACACCGCGGAGCTCACTCCCGATGAGCTCGCGGAAAAGTTGCCGCAGGCGATCGTCCAGCGCGCGGCGCGCGACCGACAGCTCTCGATCGCGCTCGCACCCACCGTGGAGAACGCGATCAAGGAATCGGTTCGGCGCGATCCGCGCGAGTTCGCCACCGCGATCTTCCCGGTGCTCGGTCCCGCGATCAGGAAGGCAATCGCCGAGACGATGTCGGGGCTCGTCAACACGATCAACCGCGCGATCGAGTACAGCCTCTCGCCGCAGGGCATTCGGTGGCGGATCGAGTCGTGGCGCACGGGCGTCCCGTTTGCGCAGATCGTCGTGCGCCACGCGCTCGTGTACCGCGTGGAGCAGGTGCTGCTCGTCCACGCGGAAACGGGGCTGCTCCTCGCGCACGAGCCCGCTGGCTCGTTAGGCGACGCAGACCTGGTCTCCGGCATGCTCACGGCGATCGGCGACTTCGTCAACGACTCGTTCGAGCCGAGGAAGACCGGCGAGCTCCGAGCTTTCGCCGCCGGGGACCTCACCGTGCTGGTCGAGACCGGGCCGCGAGCCAACCTCGCGGCAGTCGTGCGCGGGACGCCGCCAGACTCGCTACCCGCGAAGCTGCAGACGACGCTCGAGACGATCCATCTGCAGTGGTGCGATCCGCTCACCGCGTTCAACGGTGACGCGGCGCCGTTCACGACGACGCGTCCCCTGCTCGAAGACTGCGTCGAGACGGTGCTCTCCACCGACACGCGCGCGAAGACCACCGGTCTGCGACCGTTCGCGTGGATCGTCCCCGTTCTGCTGATTGTCGCCGGCATTGCCTGGTGGACCAGCCGCGGGAGTCGACAGTGGTTCGCGGCGCTCGCGCGCCTCGACACCGAACCTGGTATCGCCGTCATCCGCAGCGAGCGTTCGGGCGGAAAATGGCGAATCACCGGGATGCGGGATCCGCTCGCGGTGAATCCGTCGTTGCTCATGGCCAGTCGCGGCGTCGACACGAACGACGTGGTCGCGCACTGGGAGCCATACGTGTCCACCGAGCCCGCGCTGGTGCTCGCCCGCGCTCGACACGTGCTCGCGCCGCCGGGCGGCGTCACGCTCTCGCTCAAGGGCGACACGCTGGTCGCCAACGGGCGCGCGCCGGCCTTCTGGATCGTGCGCGCCGAAGGGCTGGCGCCGGCGCTTGCTGGTGTTGGAGGCGTGGACCTCTCGCACGTCACGCCCGGACTGCCCGCCGCCATGGAGCCGATCGCGGCAGAGATCGAGCGCCGGCATGCGCTGTTCGCCGCCGGGTCGGACGCGCTCGACCAGCCCGCGCTGAACGCGATTGCGACCGTTGCCGCGAAATTCCGCGACCTGGTCGCCGCGGCCACGGCGATTCGCTACGACGTCTCCCTGCAGATCGTCGGTCGTGCCGACCCCACGGGAGCCGAGACCGACAACATCGCGTTGAGCCGTCGGCGCGCCGTGGCGGTCCGCGATCGACTCGTGTCGCTCGGCGTGAACGCGGGCCGCCTGACCGTGGACGCGAGCGGAAGCAACGATCCCCTTCCCGCCGACACGCCCGCAGAGCGGGCGCGCCTCAATCGAAGCGCAGCGTTCGCCATTCGAGCACAGCCGTCCCGAACTGCCAACGTCGCGGAGCGTGACCGATGATCCAGAAGAAGGTGTGCATGGTGGGCGTGTATGCGACCGGTAAGACGAGCCTCGTGCATCGGTTCGTTCATTCGCTCTTCTCGACGAAGTATCACAGCACCGTTGGCGTGAAGATCGACCGGAAGCAGGTGCAGGTCGGCGATACGGAAGTGAACCTGCTGCTGTGGGACATCGAGGGTCGCACAGCAGACCAGGAGATCCCCGAGAGCTACCTGAAAGGCGCCCACGCAGTGTTCTACGTGGCCGATGGCACGCGACGCGACACAGTCGACCAGCTCTTCGGTCTTCGCGACCACGCTCGCTCGGCCGCCGGTGACGTGCCATCCATTGTCGCGCTCAACAAGCACGACCTGAAGGACCAGTGGGTGGTCACGCCCGTCGACACGGCGAAGCTCATCACCAACGGGTTCCACGTACTGACCACGAGCGCGAAGAGCGGCGAGGGCGTCGAAGACGCGTTTCGCTGGCTCGCCACGGCGACGGTGACCAGCACGCCGAATCCGACCGTTCAGCCCCCGGTCCGTCATGGAAACTGAGGCGCTTCCCACTCGCATGACGCGCGTCGACGCGTACGGGCTCTCCCACGCTGGGAAAGTCAGAAACGTGAACGAGGATCACTTCGCGATCATGACGCTGCAGAAGGCCGTGCAGCTTCGTGCGACGAATCTGCAGGACACGACACTGCTCGATCGGCTTCGAAAGCCCGAGGTGTACATCCTGATCGTTGCGGACGGGGTGGGCGGCGGGATCGGTGGCAAGATCGCGAGCAGCGTCGCCGTGAAATCCGTCGTCGAGTATCTCGCCGAAGCCGTCGGCTGCGTTCAGGACTTCGATGTCGATCGTGAGCACGCGTTTCTCGACAATCTCTCCCGGGGCGTCGAGCGGGGACACGAGCGGCTTAAGGAAATGTTCCAGACCCAGGGCGGCCCCGCGACCACCCTGACGATGGTGACACTGGTCTGGCCGCGCGCATACGTCGTGCACGTGGGCGACAGCCGCGGATACTACCTGCGGCGCCGATCGCTCAAGCAGTTCACTCGCGATCAGACGATGGGTGATTACCTCGTCGACATCGGCGCGGTGACCGAGCACCACGCGGAGAAGGCCGGACTCTACAACGTCCTGTCGAGCGCGGTGGGTGGAGACCTCGTGCCGAGCATCGGCGTGGTCGACCTCTCGGGCGGCGACGCGGTGCTTCTGTGCACCGACGGTCTCACGAAGCATGTGAGCGACGACCGCATCGGTGAGATCCTCGGATCGGGGACCGCCGAAGCCGCCGCGCACTCGCTGATCGACGCGGCGCTGGACGGAGGCGGAACAGACAACGTTACAGTGGTGGTGGCGAAGGCAGAGTAGGAGGGAACCGGGAACTGGGAACCGGGAACCGTGCTGCTCTATCGGGAACCTGAAGATCCTTCGCTTCGCTCAGGATGACTGAGCTTGTCATCCTGAGGCGTCAGCCGAAGGATCCTCATCGTCCCGATAGAGGGCTCCTGCTCCCGGTTCCCCGTTCCCGGTTCCCTCTCTCATCGCAAATACTTCCTGACAAACGCTTCCATCCGTGCCAGGTCGAGCGACGCATCCTTACACGGCCCGTTCGGCAACTGCATGGTGAGGCCGAGCACTGGCAAACGTCCCGCCACGTCGTGGAGACCGCTCACCATGTCTCGCTCGCAGGCCACCGCCACCACGACCTTCGGACGACGCTCGCGGATCGCCTGACGCGCGTACGCCCCGCGCGTCGCCACGAACGTCGCGACGTCGTACCGCTTCGCGATCTCCATCACCCCCTCGAGCGCGCTGCGTGACAGGCATCGGGGGATGAGGATCAGCATCTCGTTCGCTCGCACGCGCCACTCGCGCGCCCACGCGAGCCGGTTGTAGACCGCGATCGCCCCGTTGTCGGTCCAGTCGCGCTGGACGCCGAACATCTCACCGACGCGCGACGCCAGCCGCAGCGTCTTGAGCAACAGCCCACGTTCGGCAAAGCGACTCGGCAAGAGCGCCCGGTTCGTCACGTACGAGACACCGATGAGCGCGAGCCAGATGAGACCCGCGAGCGCGAGACTCGCGTCGGCGAGGTAGAGCGCTCGGGGCAACCACGTCGCGAGCTGTGCGAGCCGCGGCGCCAGCAGAAAGACCCCTGCGGCACCGGCGACGACGATCCCGGTCAGCCCGACGGCCGTAAAGAGAAAGAACTTTCCCGGGGTAGTCCGGAAGTCGCCGCCGTTCGGAAGCGGGTTCCCATTCCACTCATCCCATTCATGGCCAAGTCGACGGTCGGTCTCGATCTTTACGAGGAGACCCGCATGTCGCGATGGCGAAGGCGATGACGCCGTCACGTCTGTTGGCGGGGTCGACACAGGAGAATCCGCGGTGTTGGGCATGCTGAAGGAATGACGACCGCAGCCCACTCGTGTCAACGAGGCCGCTTGTCGCCAGGCGCGGGCCCCGACATCGTCCGCAGTTGGCGCACCACGATTCGATGACAGGAAAGCTCGCTCCACCAGACTACGCATTTCGCGGCGTGTTTCGGGACGACATCGCGGCGAGAGCCGTATACGCCGAGGCCGCCGGGATCGGTCGCGTTATGCCGCGAGCCGTAGCGGTGCCCGAGAGTGCAGAGGACGTCGTAGCGCTCGTGCGATGGGCACGTGACGCGAAGACCTTCCTCGTGCCTCGCGCGTCAGGCAGCAGCATGCCCGGCGGCGCCGTCGGGGGTGGCGTCATCGTCGATCTCAGCCGGCTCGACATCATCGGCGCTCCCGACGTCTCGACCCGTCGCATCGTCGTCGGCCCGGGCGCGATTCGGGATCGCGTCGATGCGCGCGCTCGCGCGGTTGGCCTTCGCTTTCCCGTGGATCCGTCCAGTGGGGCGTTCTGCAGCGTTGGTGGCATGGCCTCGACGAACGCCGCCGGCGCGCGCACGCTGCGGTTCGGTTCGACTCGGCGGTGGGTGCGCTCACTCGATTGTGTCTTCTCCGACGGCTCCCGCGCGACGATCCGTCGCGGTGAAGCCGCGCCACGCGTCGCGGCGCTCGACCGCCTCCTCACCGAAGTCGCTCCAGCGATCCAGGCCGCGCGTGCGTCGGTCGGAGCTCCGCATCTTCGGAAGAACTCGTCAGGCTACGCACTGGCGGAGTACGCCGAGTCGGGTGAGGTTGTGGATCTGCTGGTCGGCAGCGAGGGCACGCTGTGCTTCTTCGTAGGTGTGGAGCTCGACCTGGCAGAGCTTCCCGGCGCGACGGCGAGCTTGCTCGCGAGCTTTGCGTCGCTCGACGAGGCGGTGATCGGAGCGGGTGAGGCGCAGCGCGGCGACGCCAACGCATGCGAGCTGCTCGACAAGACGTTCCTCGACGTGGCAGCTCGCGGATCGCCACTCCCAATTCCGCCGAACACCGAGGCGGTGCTCCTGATCGAGATCGAAGCGACCGATGCCGGCGCCGCGGCAACGAGCGCACGGCGACTCGCCACGGCACTCGAGCGTGGCGGAGCGACCTCGGTTAGCATCGGGCTCAGTCACGACGAGGAAGAACGTCTGTGGGCGCTGCGCCACGCGGCGAGCCCCATCCTGTCGCGCCTCGACCCATCGCTCAAGTCGATGCAATTCATCGAGGACGGCGTCGTTCCGCCCGCGCGGCTCGCGGACTACGTGCGCGGCGTGCGGTCGACACTCGCCGCGCAGGACACGCCGGGCGTGATCTTCGGACACGCGGGCGACGCGCACGTGCACGTGAACCCGCTCGTCGACGTGAGGCGGGAGGGCTGGCGAGATCGCGTCGAGGCAATTCTCTCCGACGTCGTGGACCTCACCGCGAAGCTCGGCGGTTCTCTCTCGGGTGAGCACGGCGACGGTGCGCTGCGTGCTCCGCTGCTGGATCGAACGACGAGCGCGGCGTCGCTCGAGCTCGCGCGACGCGTGAAGCACGCGTTCGATCCGGATGGTCTCTTGAATCCGGGCGTGAAGGTCGCGCTGCCGCACCAGCGGCCGATCGGCGACATCAAGTACGACCCGAGGCTTCCTTCGCTGCCGCCGACTGCAGCGCGCGTCCTGGAGCGCGTGGAGCGCGAGCGAGCGTACGCCGAGTTTCGTCTCGCGATGCTGGAGCGCGAGGAACGAGGCGAATAGGTTCATCTGACGAGCTAACAGCCATCAGCCATCAGCGATCAGCCCGAACGGCGAGGCCGCCGTCATCGAGCGAATGTGAGCGTCGTTTCCCAATCCCCAGTCCCACTCCCCATTGATCTACCTCGAGCCAAAACTGACCGTCCTCTCACGCCCCGCTTTCGCCGAGCCGGCGCACCTCCCCGTGAACTGGCTCGGTGAGAGCACGGACGGCGAGCGCCTGGCGGAGTTCGCGGGGCGACTCTGTTACATGAGTCAGCGCAACCCTGCGAACCGCACAACGCGCGATTACCTCGAGAACATCAAGAAGCAGGGACACGGGAGCGTGCTGGAGCACGTGAACTATTCCGTGCTGATCGAGGGAGTGAGCCGATCGCTGACGCACGAGCTGGTGCGACATCGCGCTGGCTGGGCGTACAGCCAGCTCAGTCAGCGCTACGTCGACGAATCGGTCGCCGACTTCGTGATGCCGCCCGCGGTGATCGGCGACGAGGCGTTGGAGCGCGCGTGGCGCGAGCAGGTGGAGAGCGCGCAGCGGACGTACGTCACACTCGTGGACGAGCTGATGCAGCGCTACGGCTGGGTCGCCGACAAGGTGCATCGGCGGAAGATGGCACGCGAGGCGGCGCGCGCGGTGCTCCCGAACGCGACGGAAACGAAGATCGTCGCGACCGGGAACGTGCGGGCGTGGCGGACGATGCTGGAGCTGCGATCGAGCGAGGGCGCGGAGCTGGAGATTCGTCGCTTCGCGATCATGGCGCTGCGACTCATGCAGTCAGAAGCGCCGGCGATGTTCTCGGATTTCGAGTTCTATGTTGCCGAGGACAGGAAAGAGGCGGCGAGGCTCGGCTACCACAAAGTGTGAGTGGGGACTGGACTGGGGACTGGGGACTGGGGACTCGGCCGGGAACCGTCGATCACCGAGCAAGCCGCCGCGCGAGCAGATGTATCCCGGCCGAGTCCCCAGTCCCCAGTCCCGAGTCCCCAGTCCCCAGTCCCTAGTCCCCAGTCCCCAGTTCGCGCAACATCGCGGCGAACCTCGCGGCATCTCCGCCAAGCGGCTCGAAGAATTCCTGATCTGCGCGCTCGACGAGATGGATGAGCTGGCGCGCGAGGCGGCGACCCGCGGCGCTCGGGCGCAGCGCGTACGCGCGAGAGTCGCGCGGATGGTCCGTGCGGCGCACGAGCTTCTTTCGCTCGAGCGTCCGGAGCACCTGCGAGGTCGTCATGACGTCGGTGCGCGCGTGCCGCGCGAGCATGACCTGCGTCACAGGCTCATCCTGCTCCGCGAGCGACGTGACGCTGGCGAGGAGCATCACCTGCAGGTGAGAGAGGCCGGCATCACGCAGCGCGCGGCGCTGACCGCGCTGCCAGCGGTTCATCGCCTGCCACAGGAGCACGCCGGGACTTGCAACGGGTGAGGCGAATTGCGGCGGTAGGCGTTTGGGCATCAGGCTGCTTCGCAGAGTAAGAAGTACGCTTATCATAAGCGCGCATACTACGCGCGCAAGGCGAGAAATCGACAAAAAGTCATTGCGCGACAAAATCACGGTTCTTATCATTCGCCCGTCGCACGCGCATGGCATCGCTCTTGCCGACCTGCGCGTGCAAGCGCTCCTCTCGCGCAACTCGACTCGTTGTCCGCTGGAGTGTGGATGCCGCGAATCGGCTTCGCCTACAATCAGAAACCTGAGTCGCCCACGACCCAACGTCCCGAGGACGAAGCGGTGCGGGGCGACGACGAGCCTCCCAGTAGTCGCCGGGACGCCATCGCGTCCCGGAACTCCGACGCACCGGCGTCGACCGACGAACACTCGGTCACCGTCGGGGGGAACTTCGCCACCCCCGCACATTCCGCTGGATCGAACGGCACTCACTCGAACGGCAGCGCATCGAACCAGTCCGCTCCCACCGATGACGAGTTCGCCGAGTGGGACAGTGCCGAGACCATCGACGCCGTCGCCAACGCGCTCGCCGCGTGTGGCGATGTGATCCGCCTCGAGGCGAACGCCGACTTCCCGCAGAACCTCCGCGACTCCCGAGTCGATATCGTCTTCAACATCGCCGAAGGCCTGAACGGCGTGAACCGCGAAGCCCACGGTCCCGCCATCTGCGAGTTCTACGGCATCCCGTACTCGGCGAGCGACCCGTTCACGCTGTCGCTGTGTCTGGATAAAGCGAAGACGAAAGAGGTCCTCGCGTACCACGGCGTTCCCACCGCCCGCTTCGCGGTCGTCCGGGGGACTGGGGACTGGGGACTGGGGACTCGGCAGAGACACTTCTCTCGCAACGGTGCTTCACCCTCGAACGGGAGCGTTCCGACCGAGTCCCTAGTCCCCAGTCCCCAGTCCCCGGTTTTTGTTAAGCCCATCCACGAAGGATCGTCCAAGGGAATAACCGAAGCGAACTACTGCGAGACACCGGAGCAGCTCCACGCACAGGTCGAGTTCCTCCTCGAGCGCTACAAGCAGCCCGTGCTCATCGAGGAGTACTTGCCCGGTGCCGAGTTCACCTGCGCAGTGCTGGGCAACGGCGACGAAGCACGTGTGCTTCCCATCGTCGGCATGAACTTCGAGGCGCTCCCCGAAGGTGCCCTTCCCGTCTATGGCTTCGAGGCGAAGTGGATCTGGGATCGCCCCGAAAAGCCTCTCGAGATTTTCGAATGTCCCGCGCGGATCACTGAGAAGTTGCGGAGCACGATCGAAGACGTCGTGCTCCGAGCCTACCACGTGCTTGGCTGTCGCGACTGGTCGCGTATCGACGTCCGGCTGGACGCGTCAGGCAAGCCAAACGTGGTCGAGGTCAATCCCCTTCCGGGGATTCTTCCCAACCCCGCGGACAATTCCTGCTTTCCGAAAGCGGCACGCGCCGCCGGCATGAGCTACGACGAGCTCATTCAGGCGTGTCTCGTCCACGCCGCGGAACGGCACGGCATCGAGCTGGGCGTCACGGCCGAAGCGCTCGCGGCCGCGACTTGGCGGTAGGTCGATCGAGCGCACTTCGAAATCCGGGACGGAGTTTACATGAAAGTCATCGTGCTCTTCGATGGCATTTCGGCGTTGGGAAAATCTCCCGACCTCGCCATCCTCGAGACGGTCGAAGCGGTGGAGTCGGTGCTTGCTGCCGATGGCCACGAGCCGACGCGCATTCCAGTGAACCCCGACGGTCGCTGGGTCGAGCGCGTGCGCCGCGCGAAGCCCGATCTCGCGTTCAACCTGTGCGAGGGCATCGATGGCGTCGCCTCGCTCGAATCGTCCGTCATCTCGTCGCTCGAGCTGCTCGGAGTTCCCTACACGGGCAGTGGCAGCTGGACCACGTCGCTCTGTCTCCGCAAGCACATCGTCAACTCGCTGCTCGAAGCGGCTCACCTGCCCGTGCCCCGCTTCGGCGTCGCGCGCGCCGGCGAGCCGCTGCCGTCCGTCGGCTACCCGGCGATCTGTAAACCGGCGGCGGAAGACGCGTCGCTCGGCGTCGAGCAGCGCTCCGTGGTCAAGTCCGCACGAGGGCTCCACGCGCGCGTGAGCGAGATGCACGAGGAATGGGATGACGTGATCGTGCAGCGTTTCATCACGGGCCGTGAGGTCAACGTCGGCATTCTCGGAGACCACGTGCTCCCGATCGCCGAGATCGATTTCTCGGCGATGCCCGACGAGTACTGGCGCATCGTCTCGTACCGCTCGAAATGGCAGACCGGCAGCGACGAGGACCTCGGCTCGGTCCCACACTGCCCAGCGGACCTCCCCGACACGCTCACGGCGGAGCTCGGACGCATCGCGCTCGCCGCCTGGCGCGTCGTCGGCGGAAAAGGGTATGGCCGAGTCGACCTGCGCATCGATGAGTCGGGCCGTCCGTGGATTCTCGAGGTGAACGCGAATCCGGATTTCGCACCGACGGCGGGACTCGCGCGGATGGCGCGCACGGCGGGGATCGATTACGCGACGATGGTGCGTCTCGTATGCGAGCAGGCGCTCGCGCAGCGGCAGGCGTCGTCCGAAGATCGTTGGGCTCGCAAGCAACGCCTGTCGGGAGTCGAGGCGGTCGGGTGAACGAGCCTCCCGGGTTTACCATCCGCCCACTCGAGCCGTCTCATCGGTCGCGCATCTCGGAGATTCTCCGAAGCACCGGGAATTTCCGCGATGAGGAAGTGGAAGTCGCGCTGGAGCTCTTCGACGCGTCGTTCGGCGATGAGGACTATGTCATCGTCGGAGCTTTCTGGGGACTGGGGACTGGGGACTGGGGACTCGGCACGGAGCCTTCTACCGCCGCGGAAGACGCCGCACGAGTAAAAGC
>JBKOYV010000098.1:0-1896 GCA_046725585.1 Gemmatimonadota bacterium
AACCGACGCGAGGACGGCCGCCAGGCAGAGTGTCGGCAGTCCCACGCCCTCTCGGGCGACGCGGCGGTAGAGCAGGCGCAGCCCCGAGCTCGTGGCGAGCCCCGTCGCGGCGATCACGAGCTTGTTCGACCACATGACCGATAACGGGTACCGCCCGAGCCACGGCACCATGAGGGCGACTGCGTACGCCGTCCAGCCGCCGAGCTGTAGCGCCCAGAACACGCGGGCCTGTTGGTGACGTGCTGTGGTCGGCATGCCTCCTATGATTCGGGCGGAGCAGGGCGAGTCAACCACCGTGGCCCAATCCTGACTACTCCGCCACTGGCCGAATCCGCGCGATGACGCCACCCATGCCGTCTGCCGTTCGCTGCACCCCGAGGTACAGGAAGCCATCGGGGCCGGTCTGCACGACGCGCACTCGCCATCGCTTCTCGAGCAGCAACTTCTCCTCGCGCACCACCGCTCCGTTCGCGACGACGAGGCGCGCGAGGAATCGCGGCGTCATCGCGCCGACGAACAGGTTATTGCGCCACGGCGGGAAGGCAGACCCCGTATAGAACGCAATGCCGGTGAGCGCCGCCGACGTCGCGTAGTGGTATGCCGGAGGCTCCATGCCTGGCGCCTGCGTCAGGCCATCTCCGACGGGCCCGCCGTCGTACTCCCGGCCGAACGTGACCGTCGGCCAGCCGTAGTTCTGGCCGCGCTTGATGACGTTGATCTCGTCGCCACCGAGCGGCCCGTGCTCGGACTCCCACAGCTCGCCGGTCTCGGGGTGGAACGCGAGCCCATGCGGATTGCGGTGCCCATAGCTCCAGATCTCGGCCCGCGCGCCCGGACGTCCGACGAACGGATTGTCGTTAGGCACGCGCCCGTCATCATGAAGCCGGACCACCTTGCCGAGATCGGTCCACAGCTCCTGCGCCAGGGCGCTGATCTCGCGCTCGCCGAGGGTGATGAAGAGGTACCCGTCCTTCAGCGCGAGTCGCGACCCGAAATGGAAGTCGCGCGCGACCGCGGGGTACGCGGCGAACAGACGCTGGCGGTCGACCAACCGCCCATCGCGAAGATGGGCACGTTCGACCACCGTCGCCTTGCCCGTATCGCTCTTCTCGGCGTAGGAGAAATAGATCCAGCCATTGCGCGCGTAGTCGGGATGCACCGCGACGTCCAGCAGCCCGCCATCGACCGTGTCCGATACGGCGGGAACGCCACCGACGCGCGTCATCGCGCCCGTGCGCGTGTCGAGAAGCCAGAGCGTGCCGGGTCGATCGCTGATCAGCGCTCGCGCGTCGGGAAGGAAGGTCATCCCAAACGGGACTCGCACGCCGGTCGCGATGACCTCGACGCGGTAGCGCAGGAGCTGACTGTCGAACTCCGAACTCGCGCCAACGGTATCGGGCGAGGCGGGCCTGCCCTGTGCCGCCGCGCCGTGAAGCGTGATTGCGGTCGCGCCGGCCGTGCGGAGGATCAACGAGAGAGGTCGCATGCGTCATGGAGGTCGGACGACCTCACGATGGCGACCGCGTGCCGACACTCCAAAGTGAATCGGCGAGACGACGGCGTGGCGCGACGAGCCGGTATCAGGACGCGACGCGACGCGTTACCTTCGCACCGGAATATTGAGAGAAATCGGCCGTCTTCCTCCGCCTGGAGTGATGAAGGTGACAAGCATCTCGCCGCCGCGAGACACGTACACGCCCGAGACGCGGATCGACCGTGGCGCACCCGCGCCAGGCGAAACGGGGTCGCCGAGCTCTATGCTGCTCACGTTCCTGATCGTTGCGGCGATCGCCCTCCGTGCCTGGGCCTACCTCTCCGACGTCTCGCTGTGGCTGGACGAGCTGCTCGTGTCCCGCAACATCCTCGGCCTCCCGCTCAGCCACCTGTTGACGAAAC
>JBKOYV010000164.1:0-41812 GCA_046725585.1 Gemmatimonadota bacterium
CTCCACTGAGCGGCGACACCCACGCAACCGGGATGTCGATGAGCCCAGAGCCCCAATAGAGAGTTTGCGGGTAATCCTGCTGAGCCACCGCCCCGGTCAACGGCACGATGCCTAACGCCAGCCCGGCAAGCATGGCCCGACCATGCATCGTCAGCGACCCTCCGGCGGCTTCTTTGGCTCGGTCGGTGGGCGCGTGGTTCGACCCTGCTCGATCTCCTTCAGCCGATCGTTCGCCCGCTTGACGGCTTCGCGCTCCGCCTGCAACTCCTGCTCGAGCTGCTGGCGCCGCGCTTCCAGTCGTGCGAGCTCTCCGGTGCGTGCGTCCGAGAGATCCTTCTCGAGCTCCTGGATTCGGCGCTCGCGCGACGCGATCTCATAACGGAGCCGCTGGCTTTCGCGCGTAAGGTCCGCGACCTGCGAACGAAGCACGTTACCGCGCGCGATGTCCCGAACGTTCCCGAAGTACCCGATCGAGAAGTTGAACTTCGCGTAGTTGTAGACGTTGAAGCCCTCGGCCTCACCCTTCCGGCCACCGGCCTCGAGCTCCGTTCCGTACACTCCGACCGTCACGCCTCGCCACTCCGCTATGGCGCCCGCATTCCAATCCCACCCATCGTTTTCGGCGAGGAATGTCACGCTGCCATTGGACCATGGGTGCATAACGAGCCGGCTGCCAAGGAACAAGCCCTTGGCAATCGTGCCGCTGTTGTTGTACTGATCGCCGAGGCCGCCGTCGTCACGGAAGAGCCCATTGCCGTAGCCGAGGCTGAACGACATTGACATCTGGCCGTTCCGCGAATAGCCGGACAGCGGCACCTCCTTTGTCATGACAGCGTAGAGAGTCGGCGCGGTCTTGAAGTCTGCATAACGCGACACGACGATGTCGTCGGAATTCCCCGTGCTGTCGAGCACAACGTCGTGGCCGATGAGGAAGCGATCTTCGTGCTTGTACTTGCCGACGTTGCGCGCGCCAATGGCGATCGCCGGCATGAAGCTTTGGCCGAAGTCGCCGTCGCGCACGAGAAGCGCCTGCCCGAACAAGCCCCACTCGGGATTCTGACTGTAGAGCGAGGCGCCGACCGACACGCGTCCGCCCCAGTGCGTGTCGACCGAGAAGTTGGAGTTGAGGCGCGAGGCGAGCCCGTTCTTCGACGGCTCCTCGAACGACGGGAGATCCTTTGCCGACACCGTGAGCCACGCGTCGGCGCTCCGCCGCGACACCCAGGCCGCGGGCGTGTTGATGTAACCGGCGCCGAACTGCAGCGTTTGCGTGTAGGGCTGCGCCGTCTGTACGGCCTGCTGCGCGCGGCCCGAGGGTACAGCGACGGCGGTCGCACATGCGACCATCACCCACGCTCTCGTCCGCGGCGGTTGGCGCATCAGCCCTCCCCGAACTAGTGAAGCGATCCGGCGTTAGTTCGCGAAGCGCGCGACGGCACGAACCGCGAGACAACCCACTGCACGACTGCACCACGACCGACTGGCCCTGTCGTCGTGACGGTCGCATCGCCGGAATCGCGCTCGCGATACCGGCGAGCGGGGGTGCAAGACGTATGCCCCATACGGTCGCGGTGATAGGGCATCACACGTAGCCGCCCGCGTGACTCGCGCGGTATCTTTCCGCCACGCAGACGCGCATCGCGCGGCTCAACCGTAACCTCTCGCGCGCCGACTCCGCCACCGTACGCTTCTCCTTCCGATGACCATCGATCTTCGCATCGCGACCGTCGCCGTTCTCGTCATCGCAAGCGCCGGATGTAAGGGCGCCGAGGACGCGCGCGCGAAGACTCCGGCCGCAGCAAGCTCCGCTCCGGCCGCCGCATCCGCGCCCGGTATGTCGGCGACCAGCACAGCTGCGGCACCGGCGTCGGCCCCGGATCCGATCGTCGCTCACGCGGACAGCGCGCGCATTCGCGGCAATCCGGCATCGAAGGTTTGGCTGATCCTCGCGAGCGACTTCCAGTGCCCGTACTGCAAGATGTGGCACGACTCATCGGATCTCATAATCCGACGAGAGTACATCGACAACGGCAAAGTCCGGCTCGCCTTCGTCAACTTCCCGATCAACTCGCACCAGAACGCGATTCCAGCGGCCGAGTACGCCATGTGCGCCGCAGCGCAGGACAAGTTCTGGCAGATGCACGACGCCCTCTTCGCGTCGCAGGAGAAGTGGGCCGCCTTGCCCGAACCCGGCCCGGCGCTCGAACAGGTCGCCGCATCGGTGGGCGTCGACATGACGGCACTTAGGTCCTGTGTCTCCGCCCACAAAATGCGCCCGCTCATCGAAGCGGACCGTGAGAAGGCCTCGCGCGCCGGAGTGCGAGCGACGCCCTCGTTCTTCGTCGGCAGCGAGCTGCTCGAAGGCGTCCAGCCCGCCGAGAACCTGAGAAAGGCGCTCGACTCAGCTCTCGTGAGAACGGGCTCGAAGCAGTAGCAAACAGCGATACACGAGCAGATCCCGCGCTGCGCGCCGTGGACGCCGTTCTTCAACTCGGCTACGACGCGGCGGGTAATCTCGCTCGGGTGCTGGCCGCGCTGGTCCCGGCCGGCGACGCGAAGCTGTTGCGCGCGCTCCGCGCGCGCCGCGGCATTCGCTCTCGTTATGCAACGTGGGCGTTGACCAATCGCGACCCCGCGCGCGCGCTGCTATGGATGCACGCACCGTCCGTCGGCGAAGGGTTGCAGGCTCGTCCTGTGCTGCAGCTCGCCCGTCGCGAGCGTCCGGAGCTGCAGCTCGCCTATACGTTCTTCTCTCCGAGCGCCGCCGCGTTCGCGCGAGGACTGGACGTCGACTTCGCGGACTACCTCCCGTTCGATACCGTCGGCGACGCTGTGGCAGCGCTCGACGCTCTCTCGCCAAGAGCACTGGTCTTCAGCAAGCTCGACGTGTGGCCGAGTCTCGCGCGTATCGCCGCTGGCCGCGGCGTGAGGCTCGGGCTCGTGAGCGCAACACTCGCGGCAGGGTCATCGCGGCGGCACGGGATGGCCGCGCGGTTTCTGTCCGACGCCTACGCCCAACTCGACGCCGTCGGCGCGATCGACGAGCGCGATGCCGAGCGGCTCGTCGAGCTCGGAGTTCGGCGCGATCGAATCGCGGTCACCGGCGACACGCGCTACGACCAGGTGTGGGCGCGCGTGCGCGGTGTCGACCGCGCGAACGGGTTCGTCGCGGAGTTGACCAGCGAACGTCCCACGCTCGTGGCGGGTTCCACATGGCCGGCCGACGAGCGTCCGCTGCTCGCGGCGTGGACGAGGGTGCGGGCGACCGTGCCCGATGCGCGACTCATCATTGCGCCGCACGAGCCGACGGAGTCGCACCTCACGCCGATCGAACGGTGGGCGGCCGAGGCGCGCATGCGGAGCGCGCGACTCGGCGGTGACGACGCACCTAACGCGGACGTCGTGATCGTGGACCGTGTCGGCGTGCTCGGCGACCTCTACGCGCTCTCGAGCGTCGCGTACGTGGGCGGCGGGTTTCACGCCGCCGGGCTGCACTCCGTGCTCGAGCCCGCGGCGTTCGGCGTTCCAGTCTTGTTCGGCCCGCGGTTCGCGAACAGCCGAGACGCGGAGCTGCTCATTGCCGCTCGCGGCGGCGCGTCCGAGGCGGCGGAGTCAGGGCTCGAGTCGCGACTGCGGACGTGGCTCACGGACGCCCCGACGCGCCTCAACGCCGGGACCGCGGCGCGCGACCTCGTGGAGCGAGGCCTCGGGGCGGCGAAGCGATCATGGAACCTCGTAACGAATCTTCTCGGCGCGTAGATACGCGTGGATCGCGGCTCGGCCGTGCGGTGCCTCCGAGGTCACCGAGAACACGGCGACCAGGATCCCGCTTACGCGCCGCCGGCCACGCGGGCAACGGTGTCCGCCGCGCGAACCACAGCATTCTCACCGGTCGTCCGAGACAATGCGTTCTCCGACGGACGGTGCAGGAAGAACCCCTGCACCAGGTGCACGCCAAGCCCCTTTACCGTCTCGTACTCCTCGGCGCGCTCGACACCTTCCGCGATCACCTTGGCGCCCTGATCGTTCGCGAACCGCACCATCGTCTCGACGAGGTTCTGCTTGATGAAGTTCGTGTCGATGCAGTTGATGAGCGAGATGTCCAGCTTGATGAAATCGGGCTCGAGGTTCGCGATGGAGCCCAGCCCCGCGTATCCGCTCCCGGCATCGTCTACGGCGAACCGATAGCCGCGCTCCCGCAGCGCCTTCAGGCGCTCGCGGAACTTCGGGTAATCCTTGATCGCCGTCCGCTCGGTGATCTCGATGACGACCCGCTGCGGGTCGGCGACCTCGCGATCGAGCTGGCTGAATTCCGGATCCACGAAGTCGTGCGGGTCCACGTTGAGGAACAGGAATTCGCCGCGCGTTAGGCGAGTCTTCATCGCCTCGATCGCCTTGCTGCGGCAGAGTCGACCCAGCTCCCACAAGAGGTCCGCTTCTGCCGCGACCTCGAACATGATCTCGGGGCTGCGCAGCGTTCTCAGCGTTCCGCGCGCCAACGCCTCGTAGCCGTACACCTGACGCGTGTCGGCGACCAGGATCGGGTGGAGGTCGATGTACACCGCTCGCTCGCGCAGGCTGCGGCGCAGGTCCTCCACGCGGCGACCGCGCTCCCGCTCCTCCACACTCTTCGCCGCATTCGCCGCCTCGCGAATGCCGCGATAGATGAGACGCTGCAGGCGGATCTTCGGGTTGTAGTAGACGTGCGCCATCCCGACGTAGATCTCGAACAGCGATGCGATCTCTTCGCCATGCGCCGCCTCGATTCGCCCGCCAACATGGTCCTGCAACCGCGAGACGAGCTCCGTGATCTCGGCGTCCGTGACCGCGGCCACGCCCGGCGGCGGCACGTGGAAGAACACGAAGTCGTCGTCGTTCGTGAAGCTCACCATCACGCGCGACGAACGAAGCGCGCTCGAGTCGACAAACTCGCGAACCGCGTGTGCCGTGGTCTCAAGCACCGCGTCGAGCTTCTCCCACCCGTAGATCTCCTCGATCTTCGAGTAGCGAACGAAGTTCAAATAGAGCACGATCAACTCGCCGCGCTCCTTGATCAGCTGTCGCGACCGCTCGATCATCACCGGCAGCGTCGGCAGCCCGGTGAGGTGGTCATAGAGCATCTGCTCGTACTCGACACGCTCGATGCGATCTGCGAGCGCTGCCGCCGCCGGCGTCACCCGCGCGAGCGCGGATCGAACCCGCGAGGCGATCTCCTCCGGCGATGCCGGAAGCAGGAACCACTCGTCGACGTGAAGCTCGATCGCGCGGCGACGAGCGACGTCGTTCGCACAACCGACGATCACCGGGAGCGCACGCGCGCGGGCGCGTTCGACGATGTCGCGCAGCGCGTTCGGGTTGTCCGTTATCGTGACGATGACGCGGACGTCGAGCACATCCTCCACCGCCGCCGCCAGCTCACGGTCGCGACGAACTACGACCTCCCACGAATCGAGGAGTGCGGCCGCATCTCGAATGGACGCGTCGTCGCTGTCGGTGAGGATGACCGGCTGGTTCACGCCGTCATGGCAATTGCTGGGAACGCGTCACGCGGCACCCTGCAGCGCCGCAGCGTTCCGCTCCACGGTGCGCACCAGCCGGGGAAGATCGATAGGCTTGGTCACGTAATCGTCCGCTCCGCTCTGCAGCGCCTGCCGCTTGTCGTCCCATTGATCGAGCGCGGTGACCATGATTACCCGTACCCCACGACCGTTCGAAGGGTGCTGCTTCATGAGACGGCACACCTCCCAGCCATCGCGGCCCGGCATCATCACGTCGAGCAGCACGATCGACGGACGGGCGGACTCGAATAGCGACAGCGCCTCCTCACCACTGTACGCGACAGATACCGGATACCCCTTCGCTTCGAGGTATTGGCGCACGATGTCGGCGTTATCGTGGTTGTCGTCGACGACGAGAACGGAGGGAAGTGTCGCCTCAGGCATTGAGTGGTCTGGTGTCGGAAGACCTCTAGAGGGGGCAAGTTGCAAGCCAGCCCCCTCCGTACCGACACCTAGCGTCGGATCAACTTCGATAATGCGGGCGGCGACCACGCGAGCGAGATCCCGAACCCGTCCGAATCGCCGAACGTGTCGGACCCGCCGAACAGCACGCTCACGCGAAACGACAGCTGCTTCGTGACCTCGAAATTCGCACCGAGGTCGAAGTCGATGCCGAGGTCGGTTTCGTTATCGTCATTGTCGGGACCTCCGCAGTCGCTGCAGACGTCGATCGACAGGCGCGGGTGCACATACGGCGTGATCGCGAATCCCTGGTCGAGGGGGAAGCGATGGCCAATGGAGACCCCGAACGGTATCCGCACGATGTTGCCGCCGTCGCCGAACGCGAAGCCGATGCCCGCGGTCCCGAGAAAGTCGAGCGGCATTTCGGCGCTGCTCTGGGTAAACAGGTAGGCGTACTCTCCGCCCAGAACCAGCTTGCCGTTCCCCTTTCCGTCGGGATCGGCGAACCCCACGTCGAGAGAAAGTTGGGAGCGGTTGGAGATGCCCTCCCTCCACTGAAAGATCAGGCTCGTGCCCGCGTCTCCCGCATCGGCCACGCCGAAGTTGAACTCGCGATTCAAGACGCGTGGTGGCTGGAACGAGGGATAGGCCCACCCCTGCGCGCCGAGCGCCGCTGGCAAGACGAACCCAACGGCGAACACGGCTCGAGCAACGACACGGCGAATCGTGGCTACCGGATTCGCGTTTGCAACCGGTAGCGAACTACGTGCAGCCTTGCGCATTCAATTTCTCCGAGAGGTCTGGTACGCTGGGAGGTACTGTCGACTAGCGAAACGCGTACGAGGCAGCGGCCCCAAAGAGCCCGCTTCCACCTCCGAATGGACTCCCGGAGCTGCCCCCGCCAAACTCGTAGCCCGCGGTCAGTCCGACATTGCGGGTCAGCACGAGATCGACGGCGACCGAGCCGCGCATCGCATTGTCGCCCTGAGCTCGAGACCCTCGCTCGCTCAGTCGCGACCAGACGAAAAATGGCGAGGCATAGGCTGACACGCTACGCGTGGCGCCCAATCCAAAGCGATACCCGACGCCGAGGCCGACGGGAATCCGGACCAGTGACGTAGTGTCTCGGCGCGCCCCGCCAACGCCAGCGAACGCTGCAACACCGAAGCGATCGGCCATTGCCGAATACAAAGGAACCGCGACGCGGGCCCCGTATCCGGTCCACGTGCTGCCGGTGTCCGGACGCACTCCGCCGAGCGCGCCGCTGAGCTGAAAGCGGCTCGATGCGGGACCCCATCCCAGCGCCAGGGCGTACCCGGTGCTGCCGCTGGCCGAGCCGTAGTTCAGCGCGAGGGTCATCCCGGAAGACACGAATCCGTTCTGCAGCACCGGCACGCCAGGCATCTGAGCTTCTGTTCTCGACACGTGAACCGCGGGCATCGCCACGAGAGCCCAAGCGAGCAGAGTCCACATGCGCGGAGTCCGCACGCGACACACCTCCGTCCGCGTCCGCCGCGGTTGCGTCGACAGGCCGGGGACTCGCCGGACGACGGCCGGCTGCCGTTCTACTCGCACTGGGTTGGTCTGGCTCACAGTGCCGCTGAGTGCAAGGGGCGTGCACGGGCCTTGCTGCGAGCGCCGCCGGCTGCTTCTTGGCGTCTCGAGCGCGGTGGTTGCGCTCTAGCGGGCTCGTCGCCGCGTCGATAGAGTTGCCTTCTCAGCCAAGTCACCACCGAGGACCACAATCGCTGATGCTGTCCGCCACGCAGTGCGTAGCGCTCGCGGTCGTCCTCAGCTTGGCAGCGCACCCCACCGGCGCGCAGAGCGCCAAATCGCCGGTTCAGGTTCATGGCGTCGCGTACGACAGTCTGCGCGGCGAGCCGCTGGCCGGGGCCGTCATAACGATTGTCGGCGGGATGCGGAGTACGACAGCCGATTCGCGAGGCCGCTTCCACTTCGACAGCATTGCGCCCGGCGTCTACACGTTCGCGGCGCAGCACGGCGCACTCGACTCGATCGGCTTCTCCGCCGTCTCGGCGCGGGCAAGCGTGACGGACGGGCGGGACGAGCTCCGGATCGTCGTTCCGTCGTTTGCTAGCCTCTGGCGACTGGCGTGCGGAAGCGCTCGGCCCCCGACGGACAGCGGGTTTGTCTACGGCACCGTTCGCGATGCCATAACCCAGTCACCGGTGCCTAACGCGACAGTGGATCTCAACTGGCTCGACCTCAGCGTCACCAGATCAAAGGGGGTCGCACAGACCCGCTGGCGCGGCATTGCGCGCACGGACTCCACTGGGAGCTACGGAATCTGCGGAGTTCCCGTGTCCGTCGGCCTTCGCATCCTGGCAACGACCGAGGCAGGTTCGAGCGGGCTCGTGGACCTGTTGGGAGCGGGACTGCGCGTCCAGCGGCGCGACCTCCTCATCGGGCCCAACGGTGATTCAGCCACCTCGCCTCGCGGTGTCGTCGCTGGCCTCGTGACCGACAGCAGCGGCCGGCCACTTCGAGACGCCCGGGTGATCGCCGATGGCGTTCCAGAACTCAGAAGCCGTGCCGACGGACGTTTCGTAGTTCGCGACATTGCGCTCGGCACACGGCAGGTCGAGGTCCTCGCGATCGGGATGGCGCCCTTCGTTGCGATCGTGGACGTGCTCGCAAATGATACGGCGACGGTGTTCGCGTCGATGAAGAAGTTGACGACTCTCGACGTCATCCGAGTCACCGCGTCACCGGCCGTGCGTCGCTTTGTCCGGGACTTCGAGGAACGCCGCAAGAGCGGCTTCGGGTACGTCAGGGACTCGACCGAGATCGCGAACCGCGCCACGCTGTCGAGCATATTCTCGGAGTTGCCGAGCACCCGCGTGGAGTCCCACGGCGGGTCGACTCCGTTTGTCATCTCGATGCCGAGTACCCGCGGTGGCCGGTGCCTCGCCAACGTCTTCATCGACGGATTGAAATCCGATTACGAGCAGCTCCAGTTCTACCGGCCGAGCGACATCGCCTTCATCGAAGTGTATCCGCACCTGTTCAGCGTGCCCGCGCGATTCCTGCGCGAGAACGAGTGCGGCGCGATCATCGTGTGGACGAAGTGGATCGTTGGCTGACGAGAGCCCGACCCTGAGTCGTTAGGCGTTATCGGTTACGGGTGACCGGCGACGGCAGGAGTCGGCGACGGGCTCCGGGACGTCGCGCCATCCGGCGGCGGCTTCGTATCGCTCCCTTCGTAGCCGCTCGCTATCAACGAGACGGCGCCGATCGTCGCAGCCAGGGCGCCAATCGTGATGCCCGCGGCGAGCCACGTCTTTTTCCGCGAGAACTCCCGCGTGGCCACCTCACCCACATACGCGCGCGGAAGCCGTACTTCCTCGCCGCTCCAGTGTGACTTGCCCCCGGCGAGCATCTCGACGGATGAGACTCGTACGACCCACGCACTGTCAGACGGGTTGACAACGCGGCCGTTCACACGCCTGACGCCGGACCCCATGCGATCCCCGAGCCCAACTCGCCCCTGGTCGGTGATGGTGAGCGAAACCTCGGTCCCCTGTGGAGGCTGCGTCGCGGCCACGCGTTTGTACGTGTAGCACCCGTTCAAGAACGGGAACAGCGACGCGGCGACGGCAGTGGCGCATGCTCGGCGCAGCGGACGTCTCAACGCGCTCGAACCGGCGCGTACCGCCAGCAATGACGAACGTGATCCACCATCGGTGGGGACGACGCGCGCAATGACAAGACGATCCTCGTGCATTCACCCTCCGAAGCTCAAGAGACACTAAAGACGTGCGCGCGCCACGTCCAGGCGATACGCTCCCGGCATTTCAGACGAGATGAGCCCGGCGTGCCGAGAACCCCCGGGGCGCGTCTTCGGCAAGGAAGACCGGCCTCAGGGGTTCGACTTGGTCCCGTATAACGGTGCGCCTAGCTACTTGGGATTTCGATCAATGATGTACGTGATACCGGGCTTCTGAAACACGGCGCCCTGCGGTGCCGCGCTGCCGGCCACTGACCGCGGGAAAGTGAACGCGGAAAAAGCGCTGCCTCCCCTCGTACTACCACCCACCGCGTTCAGGTTCGCCGCCGGATCAGCCGCCAGCCCGGCCGGGGCGAGTGAATCCGCCATGACCGTGGTTTGTCCCGCCGCCGTCACCCGAAGCGCGAGCGGCCCAGGCGTTAGGTTGGAATACGCGGTCGAGCCGAGGTACGCGATGTTGGCAAAGAGCGGCGACGGCGGCAGAGGCGTCGCCCCACCAGAGGCCGAGGCGAACACGTCGACGTTTCCGAGCCCCGTCGCGAGGTTCACGGCGCGCACAGCGACGCTTGCTGTCGGGACATCGGGGATGTTGTCCGTGAGGACGAGCAGCTTGTCGGCCGGAGACTGGCCAGCACGAGCGTACCCGACGTGGATGATCGTGTAATAGGTGTTCTCCTGCAGCGTCACGGATTCATCGATGAGCGGCACCGACGTGATATCGATGTTGGTGCTGGTCGTGAAGATCCGCAGTTGGTGCTGCCCTACCGCGGTGGCCTGATAGGGCGTGAAGCCGCGGTAGGTGAGCCCGAATGCGGTTGGTGAGTTCTCGAGGATGTCGACGAACCGCCAATCCATGGCGCTCGTGTCGGGTACGGCGTGGATGAAGCGCGTGTAGGCCAGCGGCACCTTTGGCGCGACGCTTACTCCGTCGTCTTCGCTGCACGCACCTAACGAGACCGCGCCTAACAATACTAACGCAATGCGTATCGATTTCATTCCGGAATCTCCTCCACCAGCAGAGGCGATGGTTTCGTGAGCAAGGCGCCGCAAGAGCGCCTGCGCGATATCAACTAGCGAAGCGTCGCGCCGGCGGACGAGAGGAACGTCCGCCGGCGCGATCCGTTAGAAGCCGTATGTGCCCTTCGCGGCGCTCGACAGTCCGCCGCCGCCGAGGTCATAGAACGGGTGTCCGCGAGCGTCTAGCTCCTCGAATGGCACCGGATACTGCGTTGCCGTGTTCACTGCCAGATCGCCCCAGCCACGCGAGTCGAAGTACCAGGCGCCGAACGTCTGGAACGCCGTCTCCATTCGCTTCTCATACTTCATCGCTTCGAGAATCGTCCCGCAAGCCGTACTGGTAAAGCTCGGCGGCTGAGGAACACGCGGTACACAGCTCGCGGCGCCGGGCACCGGGTCAGTAAGGGTGTTGACCGCTCCCACCAACGGCGGGAGACCGGCGCGCGTGCGGCTGATGTCGATCTTCGCCGCGGCCGCTGCGATGTTGCCGGTGCGGATGTAACCCTCGGCAGCCAGCAGGTCGACCTCCGCCTTCACGAAGTCGGGCAGATTGCCGGTGTTGCTGCTCCGGTTGATGTATCGGAATCGGTGGAAGTTGTAGTACGACGTCCCCCACGGATCGCCCGGTGTGTCCTGCCCGGTTCGGTTCGCAATGTACGGTAATGACGTGTGCGAGCTCGGAATAGGCGAGTTCGTCTGCTGTTGCGCGCGAGTGGTGCCCTGCGGCCAGCGTTTGTCGGGCGACACGATCAGGAAATAGTCACGCTGGAGGAGCGGTTTCGCGAGCCACGCATCGTATCCGCCGGAAACGTCGGCCATGCCGAAAATCATCGGGGTCATCTGATGCCAGCCGGCATCGACGTGCATCTGGTTCGACTCGAAGCCGATGTTCCATCCGGTGGACGCGCCAACCGTGACCAGCACGTCACCCGTGATCCCGTTGGTCGCGTCGGCAATTACCGCGTCCCAATTGACTGCCGCCCGTTCAGCAGGTGTGCGTGCGACGCCCGCCCGGAAACGGGCTCGGTACGAACGCACGTACCGAACGAAATCGTCGCGCGAAAGCGCCGTGCCGCTCATCCATGCTACCGGCGTCGGGAAACCGCCGGCGCCAGTCGCCGCAGGCCTGCCCGCGATGGTGACCGCGGAATCGAGCATCTCGATCGCCGCCTTCATGACGTCTGGGTACGCACTGAGCTCGGGAACCGAGTCGCCCTTGAGGCTGAAGCCCGGCGTGACGACGCCAGCCGAGTCGTACGTCAAAGCCAGGAACCCCAGGTTGCAACCCACGACGAAGTAACCCCAGGCGCGGGCGCGAATATCTTGCGCCGCCGAGCCAAGGGTCCCGCCATCCTTCAAGAGCGCGTCGAGCGAGGTCATTGCGTTCGCCATCACGCGTGACTGGCGGCCGAGGGAGCTGAACTCGTTGAACACCGACGATGCGGTGCGGTTGTTGAGGATCGGGGCACGGGGCAACGCGCCACGCGGGCCCATGAAGAAATTGTTGAGCTGCGAGTAGCTCTCGAAGCTCATCGTTTCCACTTGGGTGTAGAGCCCATTCCGATGGAGCGAGTTCCGGCACTGCTGATAACCGCTGCCTAGCGTCTGCTCGATCGTCGGCCCGGCGCTGAATACCCGCTCGATGTCCGGGTTATCGGTGTTCTTGACGTCGAGCGGATCGTTGCAGGCGGCCGCCATCAACACGAGCGAGGCCGACAGGACTCTGAACTTCATTGTCATCATCTGTCCTCGTGGGAGTCCCCAACGGCCGCGCGCATCGAGCGCGGCCGTCGGAACGACGGGGGTTAGAAGCGCGTGGTGATGGTCGCCGTGAACGTGCGGATCTGCGGATACTGGAAGGACGCCACGCCGCCGACTGCGTTGGAGTTGAGGTCGAGGTTCGCGGACCCCACTTCGGGATCCCACCCGAGGAAGTCGGTCATCGTAAACAGATTGCGGCCGACGAGCGTCAGGCTCCAGTCGCCGACGCCCGCGATCGGGCCGAAAGCATACCCGAGACTCAGCTCGCGCAACTTTGTGAACGTCGCCTTCTGCGTGGTGACGTTGTTGGAGCCCAGGACGTCGTAGAAGCCACCAACGCCGGACCCATGATCCGGTTGCGGCGCGCGCCAGTAATAACCGATCGGTTTCGCCGTCTCGGGGGTCTTTCCGGCCTGGTCCTCGTAGCGCACGTTGAAGTCGCCTAACGACCAGTGGACTTCCTCGTTGAAGACCCGCCGGCCGAACTCGCCGTCGACGAGGGCGTACAGGCTCCATTTCCTGAACGTGAAGGTCTGTGAGAGCGACGCACGGAAGTCGGGCTGCGTGTTCCCGAGCTTCTGCAGCACCGAGTTCCCCGTCGAGTCGCGGATCACGATGGGCATCCCCCAGCTCGTGGCGGGAATCGCCCACGGGTTGGTGACCGTGCCGCCGAGCGACTTGCAGGCAACCTCGCCGGTGACGGCGAGTGGGGCGCCGCCTTTCATGCAACCCGGCTGCACCGCCTGCCACAGGTTCTCCTTGATGCCGGCAGTCGGCGAGCGGCCGCCGGTCCAGACGATGAACCCCTGGTCGTTCTTCTGGTACGACTTCCCGGCACCGCAGTCAGCCGCGAACTGCGCCGGAAGCTGCGAGCAATCGTTGATGAAATACTTGCCCCAGATCGTGCCGATGCGCTCACGATTCCCAAAGCGGAAGGTGTTGCTCTCGTTCGTCTGGAAATACGGCGGCACGTCGAGGCCGGTGATGATCGACCGGTTCCGATCATAGGCGGCGCGCGCCGTCCACGTGAAGCTGCGGCGCATGATGATCGGCGCGTTGAACGACACCTCCCACGTCTTGTTGTCCACCTGCCCGCCGTTTCGCCACTGGTTGGAGAAGCCGGAGGAGACCGACGGCGGAAACTGAATGATCTCGTCTTCCGTGATGGCGCGGGCGTACGTTGCACTCAGCCCGAACTTGCCGTAGAGCTCCGCGTCGATGCCGTACTCGGTCTCAGTGGTGTTTTCGGGCTTGAGGTTCCGGTTGCCGAGCGTCGTGCCTGACACAGTGCCACCGGTACCGATGGTGAACGTTTCGTATTGCGCGCTGAAGCGCGGGCGTCCACCAGCCGTGCCGACCGACACGCGCGGCTTGAACTGAGTCAACGCCCCCTTCATCGGCCACCAGGGCTCGTCCGACGCGATCCACGCGAACGACCCGCGATAGTACGGATGCCACCGCTCGTCAGCGCCGAACAAGGAGCTGCCTTCCATCCGGTAGATCCCGTCGAGGATGTAACGGCCTTTGTATTCAGCAGCCGCGCCGCCAAGCACGGCGATGCCGCGAATCGACGAGGAGCCCGAGCTCGGGCTGCCCAACACCGTCACGTTGTCGAGCGAGTTCAAGCCCGGCACGGCAAGCGTATTTCCGCCGATCGGATTATTGGTTGTTCCGTTGAACTCCGCATCCTGCTGGTCGTAGCCATAGCGGACGTTGTAGCGCATAGCGAGGTCGCGCATTCCGAACGCGTTATTTTGCCGCGCCGTCGCGTTGAGGCCCACGTTGTATGACTGGTCCCCTGTATTCGTCTGCCCCAACGAACCGAGGTTGTTGTTGTTCTGTCCGACAGCCGTTACGCGGAAGCCGCGGTCGGTCAGCGTGTAGCCACTCGTTCGGCGCCTGTCATAGGCGGCAATGGCATCGAAGTCGAGCCAGGAAAGCGGCGACCACCGCGTCGTGAACGAGCCGAGGAACCGATCCTGGTCGTTTCGTCCCTGAAGGTTCTCGTTGTCGTAAAGAGGGTTTTCGTTCTGCTGCCCCTGGTTCAATGGATTGGAGCGGATGAAGAGACGCCCTTGCGAATCGCGCCGCATGAGGTCGACACCCGCCGGAACACGCGTTAGGCGGAACCACTCACCGTCGCGGAATTGCGTGCCCCGCGAGTAGGCCGTCCCCAATTGCATCGTCCAGTCGTCGCCGACCGACTGGTCGATGTTCGCACGGACCGAGTTGCGCCGATACCCATCGAGGAACTTGATCGCCCCCTTGTGATTGAGGTTCGACACACTGGCGAAAATTCCAGTGCCTCCGAACCGACCAAGGACGTCGATGTTGGTGTTCTCGTACGGGTTGTTCGTCACCGTCGTGGCCATCGGGTTGTAGCGCTTCGGCCACGGATTCACCTGAAACAGGCCTCGCAGTTCTGGCTTCGTGAGCGCGAGCCCGATGCCACCATCGCGCTCGAAGTTGTACGGCGAGAGCGCAAATGCCCCCGCCACGTCGTTGATCCGGCGAGCCTCTTCCTCGAAGTCGACCGTGCGCGAGCATACCGGCAGTCCGGCCTGCTTGATGCAGAATCGCGTGTTGGTCTCGTCCATCATGAGCATGTGTCGCTGCGCGTACGGGTACTCCGACTGGACGTCGTTCAACCCATACTCGGCGCGGACGTTGAACCTCACGCCCTGCGATGCGCCCTTCCCGGTCTTCGTCGTGATCTGAATGACGCCGGCCGCGGCGCGGGCGCCGTAGACCGACGATGCGGCAGCACCCTTGACGATCTCGACACTTTCGATGTCCTGCGGGTTGATGTCCTGCGCACTGCCGTTGAGAATGATGCCGTCGACGATCATCAGCGGGCCCTGCGACCGGCCCGAGGCGTTGATCGACTTTACACCACGCATCAGCACCGCCGGCGCCGTCCCCGGACGGCCGCTCGGCATCGTGATCTGCGCCCCAGGCACTTTCCCTTGAAGGGCGGTCAGTGCGCTCGAACCAGGCACCGGCATGTCGGCGGCATCCACGCTCGTCACCGAGAAAGCCAACTTCTTCTTCTCGGTTGCACCCGTTACGCCAGTGACCACGACTTCCGAGAGGCGGTTGACGTCGGGTTTGAGAGCGAAGGATTCAGCGATCTCCCCTGGCCGCAGCGTGATCTGTCGGGCCTGCGGGGTATGCCCGATGGCGCGCGCGCGAAGCATCACCGTCTGGCCACGAACGCGTTCGGCGGGGAGTGTGATACGATAGATCCCTTGTTCGTTCGTGGCCGTCGACACGTTCATCTCGGTAATGAACACGTTCGCCGCTAAGAGCACCTGGCCCTGCTCACTCACAACTCTGCCCGTGATGACCGTGCCTTGCGCGAGCGCATTGCCAGACGACAGCGCGAGCAAGGCGACGATCGCGAACGATCCGAGTTTGCTACATGGACGTAGGATTGGTCTCATCGGTCCTCTCACTCGCGAGAAATGTCCTACTGCTGAACCCAAAACGCCGCTGTCGCGCCCCGGCCGGAGTGCTGTCAGCGGAACTGCAAACGACGCAACGTCGCGCCGAAGAACACGAGATTTTTGAGACCGCACCCACGGAGGTCAGGCCGCGCGGCGACGCTGCGGGAACCCGACGGAGACTTACAACCAGAGCCCGGGACGGTCGGTTGGTGCGCGTGTTAGACCGTCCGACGGCGTGATCAGCCGCTATTTTAAGGTGATGCACCGAACGCGCAAGCACCTTTCGGCAAAATGGGAGGAATCGTGCGGCGCGCGTCGAATTTCGTACGGTGAGCGGATCACAATCGCGGCGCCGCGGGCTCGTCGTGTACCGAACGGTCGTGAGAATTCGATAAGAATTCAGCCAGGCATCGACCGCTCCCCTGGCCTGGTAAGGCGGCGACCGCGTCGGTCAATTCGCGACACGCATCGAGGATGTTGGGATCGAGAATAATAAAGTAATAAGGTGCGCGCTCATAATGATCGATCGCGCCGGCCACGTCTCCTTTCTCTCTCATGGCGGGTCCGAGTTCGCCGCGCTCCGCCAGCACTACTCCAAGATTGTTGTTCGCGACATCCGAAACACTATGGAGCTGAAGCACGCGCATCGAGAGTGATTCCGAATTCGTCCACATCCGAGTGACGATTCGTTAGGACCCCCCAACCAGCGAGAACCGCAACGGCGACGATGCAGATACGAGAGCACCGCCATCAGTGAAAACGCGAGCGATACCACGTCGCGCCGCTCGGTGCTCCAGGCGACGGACTCGACCGAGGGCGGAACCTAACGATTCCATGGATGGACAACGGGCTCCGGCCGGTGGCCGGAGCCCGTTGCTTGTGCTGTTGTGTCGCGCGGTCTCGCGAGCTGTCGATCGCTACTCCTGCGACGCGCGCTCCGTCACCACGCGAACGGCGTTGTCGACGACCTGGAGAAACCCACCCTCCACACTGAACCGGCCGGAGCTTCCCTCGGGACCGAGTTTGAGCGTTCCCTTCCCGAGCAGCGTCATCATCGGCGCGTGCCCTGGCAGAATTCCGACCTCGCCGTCGTACGCAGGCGCGACGACCGAGTCGACGCTGCCCTCGAACAGCGTTTTCTCCGGCGAGATGACCGAAACGTTGAGCGGCATGTGACCCTTCTCAGCTCTGTGCGAGACGCTCGGCGTTCTTCACGATGTCGTCGGCGCCGCCGCACATGAAGAAAGCCTGCTCTGGATACTGATCGAACTCGCCCTGCGTAAGGCGTTCGAACGACGAGACCGTCTCCTCGAGCTTGACGTACTTCCCTTCCATGCCGGTGAACTGCGACGCGACGGCGAATGGTTGGGACATGAACCGCTGGATACGGCGTGCCCGACCGACGACGCGCTTGTCGTCCTCCGACAGCTCGTCCATGCCGAGGATCGCGATGATGTCCTGCAGCTCCTTGTAGCGCTGCAGAATGCGCTGCACCTCGGTCGCAACCTTGTAATGACGGTCGCCGATGAACTGCGCATCGAGAATTCGCGACGACGACGCGAGCGGGTCGACGGCCGGGTAAATCCCGAGCTCCGTGATCGCGCGCGAGAGCACGACGGTCGCGTCGAGGTGCGCGAATGCCGTCGCCGGCGCCGGGTCCGTGAGGTCGTCGGCCGGTACGTAGATCGCCTGCACCGACGTGATCGATCCGTTGCGTGTGGACGTGATCCGCTCCTGCAGGTCTCCCATCTCCGTAGCGAGCGTCGGCTGGTAGCCGACGGCGCTCGGCATGCGGCCGAGCAGCGCCGACACCTCCGAGCCCGCCTGCGTGAAACGGAAGATGTTGTCGATGAACACCAGCACGTCCGCGTTCTCGCGATCGCGGAAGTATTCGGCCACCGTAAGACCGGAGAGGCCGACGCGCAGGCGCGCGCCGGGTGGCTCGTTCATCTGCCCATAGATGAGGGCGACCTGCTCGAGAATCCCGGCTTCCTTGAACTCGAGATACAGGTCGTTGCCTTCGCGCGTGCGCTCACCCACCCCGCAGAAGACCGAGCGGCCGCCGTGGCCTTTCGCGACGTTGTTGATGAGCTCCTGAATGACGACCGTCTTGCCGACGCCGGCGCCGCCGAAGAGGCCGATCTTGCCGCCCTTCACGAAAGGAGCGATCAGGTCGACGACCTTGATGCCGGTCTCGAACACTTCGGTCTTCGGCTCGAGGTCGACGAAGTCCGGCCGCTTGCGGTGAATCGGCCAGCGCTCGGCGTTCTCCGGAATCGGCGGACCGTTGTCCACAGGGTCACCGAGGACGTTGAGAATGCGGCCTAACGCGGGAGCGCCGACCGGGACGGAGATCGGAGCGCCCGTGTCGACGACTTCCATGCCGCGGACCACAGAATCGGTGGTCGACATGGCGACGGCGCGCGCCTGGTTGCGGCCGATATGCTGCTGCACTTCGGCGACGACCTTGTGCTCGCCTTCGTCATCGCGGACGGTGAGCTCGAGTGCGTTGTAGAGCTCGGGCAGGCGCTCGGCATCGAACTCGACGTCGAGCACCGGGCCGATGACCTGAACTACGCGGCCGATGTTCTGGGAAGGTGCAGCAGTAGCCATATGAATTCCTGTGAGGGAAAGACCTTCGTTAGGGACTGGGGACTAGGGACTGGGACTCGCCCGGGATGCTTCTACGGGCGCGGAGGCCTCCTCGCGAAGTGAAGGGTCCCGGCCGAGTCCCTAGTCCCCTGTCCCCAGTCCCGTTATTCAAGGGCGGCTGCTCCGCCCACAATCTCCGAAAGCTCTTGCGTGATGTTCGCCTGGCGAGCGCGATTGTAGTTCCGCCGCAGCACGTTCAGGATATCTGTCGCGTTGTCTGTCGCATTCTTCATCGCCGTGCGCTGCGCACCCTGGAAGCCTGCTTCGTTCTCGACGAGCGCACGGTACACCGAGTTCCGTACATACGCTGGCAGCAGCTCGGTGAGAATCGCTTCCGCGGACGGGAACAGGAGGTAGTCCCGCGACGGCCCTTTGCGATCGGGCGGCGTCACCGGGAGAATCTTCTCGCTGTGCGGCGGAGTCGAAAGCGCGGACCGGAACCTGGCCGAGACGACGTACACCGCGTCGAGCTCCCCCTTCGCGAACCGGTCCATGAGCCCGTCGACGAGCTCGCCGGCTTCCTTCACGGTCGGGCGGTCGGTGATGTCCGTCCTGGAGCTCGCGACCGCGCGCCCGACATACCGGAAGTACCCGAGTCCCTTGCGCCCCACCACGTGGAGCTCGACGTCGACGCCTTCTGACGTCAGGCGCGCGATGAGGGTACGCGCTTCCTTGATAATGTTCGAGTTGAACCCGCCGGCGAGACCACGATTCGACGTCAGCACCAGCACCGCGGCGCGCCGAACGGCGGCCGGCTGGCGCAGCAGTGGAAAGCGCTCGGCAAGCTCCGACGAGTACAGACTCGAGATCACCTCGGTGAGAATGGTCGCGAACGGACGCGCCGCCAGCACGCGCTCTTGAGCGCGCTTCATCTTCGACGTCGCGACCATTTCCATGGTCCGCGTGATCTTCCGGGTGTTCTCGACGGACTTGATCCGCCCTTTTAGCTCTCGACCCTTCGCCATTCAGGTACTCGTTAGGGGACTGGGGACTAGGGACTGGGGACTCGGCTGGGAACCTTCTACTGCGGTGTCGACCTCCTCGGCGCTAGTAGCATCCCGGCCGAGTCCCCAGTCCCCAGTCCCGATGTCCCGTTACTTGAACGTGCTCTTGAACGCCTCGATGCCCTTCTTGAGCTCGGCCTCGGTGTCCTTCGAGAGGACCTTCTCCGAACGGAGCTTGTCGCCGACGTGCGCGAACCGGGCGGTCATGAACTCGTGGAACTGGCGCTCCCACTCACGAATGCGGTTCACCGGGACCTCGTCGAGGTGACCGTTCGTGACCGCGTAGATGATCATGACCTGCTGCTCGACCCGCATCGGCGAGTACTGTGGCTGCTTGAGAACCTCCACCGTGCGTGCGCCGCGCTCGAGCTGTCGCTTGGTCGCCGCGTCGAGGTCCGACGCGAATGCGGAGAACGCCTCGAGCTCTCGGAACTGAGCGAGGTCGAGGCGCAGGCGCCCCGCGACGGAGCGCATCGCCTTCACCTGCGCCGACCCACCAACGCGCGACACCGAGATACCCACGTTGATCGCGGGCCTAACGCCGGCGAAGAACAGGTCGGACTCGAGGAAGATCTGGCCGTCGGTGATCGAGATGACGTTCGTCGGGATGTAGGCCGACACGTCGCCGGCCTGCGTCTCGATGATCGGGAGCGCCGTCAGCGAACCGCCCGGCTTGAAGATGGTCTTGTTGTCGACGATCCCGGTATCCTCACGCAGCTTCGCGGCACGCTCGAGGAGGCGCGAGTGCAGGTAGAAGACGTCACCCGGGTATGCCTCGCGGCCCGGCGGACGACGCAGCACGAGTGAGAGCTGGCGGTAGGCGGCAGCCTGCTTGGAGAGGTCGTCGTACACGCAGAGCGTCGGCTTGCCCTCGTGGTACATGAAGTACTCGGCCATCGCGCAGCCGGAGTAGGGCGCGATGTACTGCATGGGCGCCGGGTCCGATGCCGACGCGACGACGACGATCGTGAACTCCATCGCGCCGGTCTGCTTCAGGCGCTCGACCACCGACGCCACCGTGGACGCCTTCTGGCCGATGGCGACGTAGACACAGATGACGCCCTGACCCTTCTGGTTGATGATCGTGTCGATCGCGACGGCCGTCTTGCCGATCGCGCGGTCACCGATGATGAGCTCGCGCTGACCGCGGCCGATCGGGATCATCGAGTCGATCGGCTTGATGCCGGTCTGGAGGGGCTCCTTCACGGGCTGGCGCACGATGATGCCCGGCGCCGGCGACTCGACCTTTCGCGTCATGTTCGTGACGATCGGCCCGAGTCCGTCGATCGGATTACCGAGGGCGTCGACGACGCGGCCAACGAGCGCGGGTCCGACAGGGACGTCGAGCACGCGGGACGTGCGGCGCGCCTGGTCGCCTTCCTTCAACTGGAGATAGTCGCCGAGGATGATGGCACCGATGTTGTCTTCCTCGAGGTTGAGCGCGAGGGCGACGACCTTGTTGCCGGTATCCGAGGACTGGATCTCGAGCATTTCGCCCGACATGGCTTTCTGCAGCCCGTAAATGCGCGCGATTCCGTCCTTGACCTCGAGGACTGTACCGACTTCCTCGACGTCGAGCTCGTGAAGATCCGCTGCTTCGATTTCACGGAGCAGGATGTCCTTGATCTCGCCGGGACGGAGCGTGGTTTCGGATGCCATGGGAAATGAAGAAAGGGGGTCGGGCGGTCTGGCCGGTGAGGCTTGTGAAAATTATCACAAGCGCCGTGCACGGGCAAGGCGCGGCCATCCGCGATCGCCGTAAAACGTCGCTGCGTGCAGACGTGCGCAATTGCACAGAATGGATGCCGAACCGGCGTGGCGCCAACCGTATTTTGGGCCTATGGCTGGTGCGACGCGCGAAACGAAAGTCTGGCAAGAGGCCATCGGCCTCGCCGGCGATGTCATCCGTGTGGTGCGGCGGGCGACTCGCCGCGAGACCAAGGCGTTCACCGACGCGCTCATGCTTTCCGCCACCGCGGTCGCGAGCGCAGTTGCCGAAGCCCCGACGCGAGCGAACCCGTCGGACGAGCGCGAGTGCTACGTGAGAGCGCGGCGCGCGCTCGTGACGGTCGAGACGCAGCTGGCCGTCGCGCGCGTCAGCGGGATCATTCCGTCGTCGGTCCATGCCCAGCTCGCCGCGCGCGTTGCTTCGCTGACCCAGCGCGTCACGAACCAGATGAACCACGTCGACCGCCAGGTCGACACGTCCCCGGCTTCATCCCTTCCATTTTTGGCCGATGTAACCTAACGAGACGAGCCACCCATCCCGGCCTCTGGTTTCCGCTTCGGATTTGCCGAATTCCCGATTCCCGACGCGTCAGCTGCGGCTCCGAAACCGTCCCTGAGAGAATCGTTCGACGAGGTCCACAGCTCGCAGCCGGGAAAGCGACGCTGGTCGAGTACCGACGATACGTTGGGCGGTACTCGAGAGATGAGATGAGGACGCGAAGCCGAGGATCCGGGCGACGTCGGCGATGTCGTAGCCGGGGTTCTTGGCGAGCTCCGCGGCCGCGATCAGGCGAACCAGGTCGATGACACGCTTCAGGTTCGGGGCGCCGGACGACGCGAAGGTCCTGCTCAGGTGCTCACGGGTGACGCCGATCGCTTCAGCCAGCGCGTTCGTGCGGAGCGTTCGGCCGGCGTGGGCCACCACATACCGCCACGCGGCGTGCTGCATCGGCTGCGTGATGCCAAGTGCCGGGGGTGGCTCGTGGAGCGCGTCGAAGAACCGAGTGGAAAACGTCGCCGGGAGGACGAGGTCGCGGAGGGCCTCGTCGTCGACGCCGTCCACGACGATGTCCGTGAACTCCAGCGCCGCGCATCGGGCGACCGCCGGGCCATCGGTGCCCCGCATGGGGGTGATGGCGAAGAACGGGAAGCTCGGGAATTCCCGCGCGAGCTCGGCGGCGCGCCATGCCTCATCCGCGGCGGCACCGACATCGACGAGCGCCGCGTCCACGAGGGTGGAATGAAACGCGGCGCCGAACTCGGTAGCGGTCCTGCCCATGATGAGTCGCGCACGGCGACGTGGGAACGCAGCACGCGCCGCGGTCCTGACTCGTTCGCGAGTCGCGAAGACGACGATGCACGGGGGCGCGGTGGCCGCGGGAACGCGCAAGGCCATGGGCCGTCAGCTCGCGGGAGCGCCGGCTGTGACGAGCTCGTGGGCGCGTCTCAGGACGTCACGGGCATTCGCATACGAGACGAGCTGGGCGGCGTCCTCGTACGACTCCCAGCGGCATGCGGTGATTCCTTCGGATCGCTGGGGCGACGTGGCGGCCAGCTCCGTGAACATCAGGTAAAAGTGGCAGACCTTGTGAATGAGGCGCCCGCGGAAGCGGAAATACCAGTCGATCGTGTCGATGCTCGCCCGGACGATGAGGTCGTCGAGGCCGGTCTCTTCGCTGACCTCGCGGATCGCGGCCGCCTCGAGGCGCTCGCCGTCTTCGACGTGTCCTTTGGGAAACCCCCAGTTGTCGTAGCTGTCGCGGATGATCAGGAAGAGGGGTCGCGGCACGCCTCCGGCGGTTTCGCCCATCCGCACGACGACGCCGCCCGCGGAGGTCTCCAGGGTTGCGTGCGCCCGCGACACGTTAGGCGGCCTGGGGGTCGAGCTCGGCGCGCCCTTCGATGAACTGGCGGACGACCGGGTCGGTGGTGTGCTGGATCTCGGCGACCGTTCCGACCGTGCGCACTTGGCCGTCGTAGAGCATCGCAATCCGGGTCCCGACGCGGTACGCGCTCCGCATGTCGTGGGTGATGACGATGCTCGTGACGCCGAGACGATCGCGCATGCGGATCATGAGCTCGTCGATGACGGCGCTGGTGACGGGGTCGAGACCGGTGGTCGGCTCGTCGTACAGCAGGTACTTCGGCCGCAGCGCGATGGCGCGGGCGATCCCGACGCGCTTGCGCATGCCGCCCGAGAGCTCCGCCGGGAAGCGCGCGGAGACGTTAGGCAGGTCGACGAGCTCGAGCGCCTCGTTCACGCGCTCGGCGATCTGCGCCTCGTCCAGCGTGCCCTGCTTGCGGAGGCCCATGGCGACATTGTCGCCGATCGAGAGCGAGTCGAACAGCGCCGCGAACTGGAACACGTATCCAATGCGGGCGCGGAGGTCGTACAGCTGCCGCCGCGAGAGCGTGGGCACCTCGAGCCCGTCGACGAACACGGTGCCGCTGTCGGGCTCGAGCAGCCCGACGATGTGTTTGATCGCCACCGACTTTCCAGTGCCGGAGTAGCCGATGATGACCATGGTCTCGCCCTCGACGACGTCGAGGGTGAAGCCGTCGAGCACCCGCTTCGGGCCAAAACTCTTGTGGACGTCGATGAGTTGAATCATTCAGGTCTGAGCTATCAGCCATCAGCCATCAGCCATCAGCCATCAGCCCAAACGGCGAGCCGACGAGCGAGGGTCACATATCTTACGCCGTGCACGGTCGGTGCGCACGGGCACGCCGTTCACGACTCATATGATGACGAACGGGGAGGCCAAATGGCCTCCCCGTTCCGTTCTGAAGGTGCGCCCGGAGGGACTCGAACCCCCAACCTTCTGATCCGAAGTCAGATGCTCTATCCGATTGCGCTACGGGCGCATCGCGAGCGCGTAGCGCTCGCGAGCACAAAAAACTAACGCTTTGAACGGTCAGCTACCAGCAGTCGAACGTCACGCCTGTCCGCCGTTAGCTCGCCGTTTGAGCTGATGGCCGATGGCTGATGGCTGATAGCTGCCGCCCGAGGGGCGGCTAGGCGGCAAAGCTACCTAACGCGCGGCCCACGTCGCCCTCGCGCAGGCGCTTGAGGGCGCGGTCGCGCAGCTGCCGCACGCGCTCGCGGGTCACGCCCAGCATCGAGCCGATCTCCTCGAGTGTGTGCTCGCGTCCGCCCTCGAGGCCAAAGTAGAGGCGCAGCACCCGCGCGTCGCGCGGGGGCAGCGTGCCGAGGGCGAGCTCGATCTCGTCGGTGAGGAAGCGGTTCATCGCCTCTTCCTCGGTGTCCGGCATCTCGTCCGCGACGAACCGCTCGATGAGAGACCGGTCACCCTCCGGGTCCATTGGCGCGTCGAGCCTAACGTCACCGGTGTTCAGCGCTGCGAGCGATTGCACGACGTCGACCGACAGCCCGGTGAGCTGCGAGAGCTCCTCGGGCGTTGGCTCGCGGCGGAGCTTCTGCCGCAGGATCTCGGACGCCTTGATGATTCGCGACAGGTCTGCCGTTCGATTCAACGGAACGCGAACCGTTCGACCCTGCCGCGCAAGCGACGAGAGGATCGCCTGGCGGATCCACCAGACCGCATACGAGATGAACTTGACGCCCTGATCGGGATCGAACTTTCGCGCCGCCGTGAGCAGCCCGACGTTCCCTTCCCCGATCAGATCGATGAGCGGAAGGCCGCGGTTTTGATACTTCTTCGCCACCGAAATGACGAAGCGGAGATTCCGCTTCACGAGCTCCTGGAGCGCATCCGGGTCGCCCGCGCGGATCTTCCGCGCGAGGTCGAGCTCCTCGGTGCCTTTGAGGAGCGGATACGTGCTGACTTCGTAGAGGTATTGATCGAGGATATCCCGCTCGGGCTCGCTCGGAGCAATGCCCGCGGGCACGACGCGACGGCGGCGGCGCTTGACTTCGGTCATGTGTTTCAGTTCCTCGAGCGATCAGCGAGTGGTCGCGTATGTCGGATCGGCGCGCGAAGAGTCAGCGTGCGCAGTCGCTCTTCACGTAGACACGCGCCTCGCAATCCCGCGAGCGCGGCGCGTGTTTGTCGCACGATTTTCATGAGTGGAAAAGTTGCTGCAAAATACTGGCCCGTCGCGGTTTCGCCAGGGCGGTTTTCTTGACTTTCCGTGTACCCCTGGGTACAATTTTCGGTTCCTGACGCCCGGGGGCGTAGCTCAGTTGGGAGAGCGCTTGAATGGCATTCAAGAGGTCAGGGGTTCGATTCCCCTCGCCTCCATCTGGGCGGCTGAACTCGCCGCCCAGAGCTATCAGCCAACAGCCATCAGCCATCAGAGCTGATCGCCACGAGCTGATACCTCGAGCAATCAGTGCAAGACGCGGGAATAGCTCAGTTGGTAGAGCACAACCTTGCCAAGGTTGGGGTCGCGGGTTCGAGTCCCGTTTCCCGCTCTAATAACCCATCAACATCAGTTCCTGTCACGATCGGGCGGTTAGCTCAGTTGGTTAGAGCGCCACGTTGACATCGTGGAGGTCACAAGTTCGAGTCTTGTACCGCCCATGCGCCCCGCGGAAATCCGCGGGGCCTTTTTTTTTGTTCGCGTCGTCATAGCCACCGACGGGCCTGATCATTGCCTTTGGAGAGGTGCGCACGACCTCAACTGCCTAACTCTCCAAAGAGGAATGGATCACCGTCGAGAATCGCTCCAGCCGAAACAAACGTCCCGAGGGTTCGATGCAGGGTCGGGATGGGGAAGACGCCGGCCACTCCTCTGGCGACTCCCGCTGGTCGCGTTTCTCGTCGCGGGCCTCGTCTGTCTCAAGTATCTCGATGGAAGATTGACCGGCGATTACAAACGAAGCGCAGGTGATCTCGCGATCCAGGCCGACGCCCTGATCGAGACGGCCGTCGCCAATCACGCCGCCTCTCTTCACGCGCTCGACCAGATGATCGCCGCCGCGACATCACCGGAGGAGCGGCGATCACGCCTCTCGGCGTTCGGTCGAACACTCCTCGAGGCGCGGCCCGAAGTGCTTCGCGTCATGCGTCTCGACGAAGCAGGCAACGTGCGCGAGGTGCTCCCCGAGCGGAACACGAAGGACGATGATGTCGCGAGCGAGAACCATCTCCTCGTCGCCGAGACGCGCTCGGCGCTCACTCGCGCGAGAGAGACGCTCGCGCCGGCAGTCACGGGCGTGATCGTGCTGCGCCACGACACGCTCGGCTTCGTGATCTACGATCCCGTGATCGTGCGCGGGCGGCCGTCGGGTTACGTCGGCGCCTCGATCGCGTACGCCCCGTTGCTGCGCACGATGCTCACGCCCCGATTGCAGGGACGCTTCGGCTACCGCATCGCCGACAGCGCGGGCCGTGTGCTCGCGGTCTCGTCACGTTACCCCGATCGCGTGAGCGCGTTTGCGACGCAACGGGTGACGCTGCCCGGCGGCACGCACTGGCAGCTGGACGTGCCGATCGGCGTCTTTCAGCCACGAGCGGCGCGCGTCGTGATGTGGATCGTCGGACTCGTGAGCCTGTTCGTAGTCACCCTCCTCGTGCTACGCGAGGACGCGCGCGCCGAGCGCATCGCCATGCACTCGTTCAATCTCGAGTTGCTGTCGCGCGACCTGCTGGATGCAAACGTGCGACTCGAAGAGCGCGCGCAGCAGGTGAACGAGGCGAACATGGCGAAGAGCCGCTTCCTGACGAACGTTTCGCACGAGCTGCGCACGCCGCTCAACGCGATCGTCGGTTACAACTCGCTCGCGCTGTCGGGGCTGTACGGCGCGGCGACGCCGGAGCTGCGCGGCGCGCACGAGCGCATTCGCACCGCCGCAGACCATCTCCTGCGCGTATTGAACGACGTGCTCGATCTGTCGAAGATCGAAGTGGGACGGATGGAAGTGGACGTGCGCGATGTCGCGCTCGAGCCGCTCCTCGAACGAGTCGTCTCGATCATCGAGCCGGTTGCCGAAGCGAAGAGCGTGCGGCTCGATCTCGTCGTCGCACGCGACCTTCCGTCGCTCGAGACGGACGCGCGCCATGTGCGCCAGATCCTCATGAACCTCTTGACGAACGCGATCAAGTTCACCGAGCGCGGCTCGGTAACGATCGTCGCGAAGCACGGCGAGGGCGCGCGGTCGAATATGGTATGCATCGCCATCGAGGACACGGGGATCGGAATAGCGCGATCAGACCTCGGACGAATCTTCGACGAGTTCGAGCAGGTGCGGCCGGGTGGGCGAGGCGATTCGATCGCGCGCGGTACCGGGCTCGGGTTAGCGGTGTCGCGGAAGCTGGCGCGACTCCTCGGCGGCGAGGTCGACGTGACGAGTCAGGTCGGCGCAGGCTCGCGGTTCACGCTGTGGCTCCCGCTCAAGTCGATCGCGCCCCGACCCACGACGCCACCGGGAGGGAGCGGAGTCGATGAGACGGTCCGTGGGGAGGCTGCCGGCACCGAACGTCGGGTCGACGAACGGGGCGAGGATGCTTCGGCCGAGAGCGCTCATGGGCGTGAGAACCGAGGCGTGGAGACGACCCGCCGACCTTGACTATGTCGTTGTGTGCGGCTACTTTCCGCGACTTGCCAACGACGTCGCGCGGCACTGTCGTGTCGTGTTGCGTCGCTTGGCATTCCGCCAGACATTTGCGCTAGGCGCCCGTAGCTCAATTGGATAGAGCATCTGACTACGGATCAGAAGGTTGGAGGTTCGAGTCCTTCCGGGCGCGCCAGCGGGATCAGTTGTGGCAGGAACTTCGGGGCGTAGCGTAGCCCGGTAGCGCGCCTGCTTCGGGAGCAGGAGGTCGCTGGTTCAAATCCAGTCGCCCCGACTCAACCCCCTATCCGCGAGCCTAACGCGGACAGGGGGTTTCCGCATCCCGCATTCCGTAACCCGTCCGCGTGATTGCCGGCATCACATCACGGCGGTGATGTGGACGTCGGATGGCACCGGCCTTGGGAACGCGTTAGGCGATCACCAGAAAGCAACGTCGAGCGCGTCGAAGACGGCGCCGATGGGGGTCGCGAGCGCGCCGCCATTGAGGCCCCCGTGCAGCAGGCCGATGATCGCGTTCTTGTCGTTCATCAACCCCGATCCGGAATCGCCCGGAATCTGAAACTCGCGGTCGGCGATGAGCGTCTCGACCTCGATCTGACTCTCGAACGTCACGTTGCCGCCGAACTTCGCGTGCGGGACTGACGATGACGGCTTGTTCTGATTCTTGATGCGGCCGCGCGAGACATACGACATGGCGCCGCACTTCCACACTGGTTCGTCATTCTGGAAGGTTCGATTCGCGCCGACGATCTGCACGCTCGCCGACACACCGCTGGGCCGCGTCTCGTTGACGAACGCGATGCCGGCGTCGAGAAAACACACGGCTGCATCCATGCGCTTGTCGAGAATCCCTCGTGCGTAAACGCCGATCTTGTTCGTGGGCGTGCCGCCATTCATCTTGGCCGGCTGGAGGATCACCGGTGGGTTGCCGGCGAAATCGGTCTTGTCGCCGAACTCCTGACACACGACGTGCATGTTGGACAGGAGCATAGCGCGCCCTGTCGTCCGATCCCGGCAGAAGCACGCGATGCTGCCGGGTCCCGTCGCGCCGCCACCGCTGATGCTCGTCCCGATCTTGACGGGGCGGCACGGGCTGAGGTCAGGCGAGCCGTAGTCGGGCCATGGGTCGACCGCCTTGATCGTGGCCTTCAGTCGCGCCTTGACCTGGGCGTCTGACAGCGGGATGCACGTCGACAAGAGCAGCGGAACGGATGTGCGATTGCTCGGCGCGACGAGCACCTGCTCGATCAGCATGAGACCGCGGACGGCTTCCGCCACGATTCCGTCTTCTGCTTGGTCAGGTGGAGGTTGTTGCTCAGGTCTTTGCGCACTGCGGCCGGCATCGCGTCGAGTCGTGTCGCGAGCTCGCGTTGCACGAATTCCGACGGCTCAAAGTCGCTCATCGAAAAGAGGAGGTGATAGACCTCCTGAATCCGCTCGTCCCACTTCTTCGTGTTCGGCGCCATGGCAGTAGACCCCCTGGCCGGTGGTATCGACACTCACCGTCCGTGGGCGAGAGAATATAGACATTCACCGGGACTCGGCCACCACCCGGGCGGAGGCTCGGTGAAGCGCCCGACTCGCTTACGATTGCCGCTCGGGAACCGTTCGAGATAGGTTGGCGTTCGGCGCCAATCCAGTCGCCCCGAGTCGAGCCCCCGGTCCGCGTTAGGCTGGCAGAGAGGGGGTTTGCGCTATCCAGCCCCGTCCGCTACAGGACCTAGAGCGACCGCGTGACCAGGCTCTCCTGTCGGCGGTGACGTACTCGTAGCCAGTCGAGTTGTGCGACAAGCGTGCCTCGCCCGCGCCTAGCCCGCGCCTCGCCCGCGCCTCGCCCGCGCACTCGACGCCGACCGCGCAGGGTCCATCCCTTGCAATTCCAAGGACTCGGTACCCACGGGGCCACAATTCAACACGATCCGAGAGGCGACGATGGGTGGAACCAACGACGGAGACCGAGGCGAGCCGCCGATGGGCCATCGCACGCCCGAGGACGCACCGGTCCGGGAACGGCGGCATGCCGGCGGAGGTGTTGTCGCGCGCCGAGCGGCGGTGGGCCGCGCGCTCGGGCGTCACCGCCTCGAGGATTTTCAGAACACGCTGACAGGGCTGGCGATCGCGGTGTTCGGACAGCAGGCGACGGTCGTGGCGCACCTGCGAACGTCATCGGGACGACAGTGGATCACGTTCGTGGTCGACGCCGCCGACCCCACCTCGGTCGTGCAGTACGAGGCCTTTCTGCCGCGCGAGCGCGCGTTCTGGACGGCCTACGCGCAGCTCCCGAAACCGGTGGGCGTGCAGTTCATGGTGGCGATTCGACCGGCTCGCGGCTGGTGCCGAGTCGAAGCCCTCGCTCCGCTCTTCTCGATGCTGCAGCCTCCGGACGCGATCACCTAATCGCGGCGGCTCGGCCGATGCCGCTCATCTCCCCACCAGGGCGACAGACCGATCCCGAAGTACAAGCCTCGTTTGGCCAGCGGGGCGCTCGAGATCGGGTACCCCACGTCGAGGCGCGCCGTGGCGCGACCGAGGCGCGTCGGCGTTAGGCGGAGGCCGAGCCCGAGAATCCCGACATCCGTGTGCTCCGGCCCGGGGGAGACGGTCTCCCAGCGCGACGACGCCGAGCCGAATATCGCGCCATTCAGCGCCCACGACCGCGTCAGCGCTCGGAGCGTAACATCGCGTTCCACCGTGAAGCCAAGCGCCGATTGCGCCAGCCGCCTTCCATCGGGAAGCACCGACGTGGTGGGATCGATCGTCACGAACGACCTAACGTCGGGATCCGGATTGAGAAGCCGCTCGGCCGTGAGACGCGTCGCCCAGAAACCGCGCGCGGCCGCTCGAAAGTAGCCGAGCGAGGCGCGGAACGTCGCCGCGTCGAACTGGCCGCTCGACGCATACCCCGAGCCCCAAACGTCGGCGACGGCGAGCGACCGGCGAGACGGGAGCCACGCTTTCCCGGCCCACAGGTCCAGGTGCACCATCGGCACGTCGCGGACGAAATCACGCCCCAGGCCGACCACAGCCTCCGTCTCGAACGAGAGCGGTACGTCGACGATTGCCTTGTTAGGCAGCATCCACGTCAGCGTGTCGTACGCGACCGACGCCCGGGCGCCCCCGATCGATAGTCCAACGAAATTTCGATCGGCACGCCGGGGACCGGCAATCAGGGCGCTCGTCGCCGCCGCCAGCTCGGCGCGCTCCGTCTCCGCGCCCGCCAGCAGCGACATCACCGCAGCCGGGGTGTCGAAAAGCCTACGCCTCACGAGCAGGTGACCCGACGCTCGCTCGAAGGCATCGCTGCCGGGAAGCCCGGGCTCGTACGACGAGACGATGCCACCGACTTCGGCCCCCCAGGGCGTCAGCACAGTCTCCTCACGCAGACGGAGCGTGGCAATCCATTCCTGTCCGTCGCGATACGTGTCCTGTCCGAGCTGCGCACTGAAGCGCGAGTTCAGGAACCACGGGTCGTTGAGCGTGAAGCCCACACCGACGCGTCCCTGCTGCGTGCGGGCGTGCAGTGAGAGCTCCCGACCGGAGCCCAGGAGGTTGCGCTCCGTTACGCCGATCTCCGATCTCCCCGAGCGGACCTGCACCTTCGGCTTGACACTCCAGTCGTCGCGTGTCGTGAGCACGAGGTCCACCGCCCCAACCCCGCATCGCACGCCGCGCAGCTCGACGTCGCGCAGGTACCGGAGACTTCGCAGCCGGCGGATCGACTCGCCCACGGCGAGCGTGTCGAGAGTATCGCCGGCGCTGAACAGGATCTGACGACGCACCGTCGCTTCCCGGGTGCGGACGTGCAGGTTGTCGAGCGCACGAGCCACGCCGGGAAAAGCGGGCGGACCCTGCGTCAGCACTCGAATGGAGTGTATGCGCGCGCCGCTGAACGCGCTCATCGACGTGCGGGATGAGACCGTGTCGCATTGCTGCGCGCGCGCGAGCGACGCACTCGACAGCACGGCCGAGACTGCGATGACGACAGGTCGGGGCTTCACCTCTAACAGCCTAGAGATCGCACCTGAACCTCTCATGAACACGGCCGGGAGGAACGAGCTATTGGCTGGCCTTAATTCGCGGCGTGCCACGTTCATAGTCGGTTCATGGTAGAGCACGAGATTACAGAGCGATGAAACCCTCGAGTGAGCTCCCCGCCGCGGCTTCCAGCAGTCGAGGCGCGATATCGTTGGCCCGCTACGCCCCGGTCGGCGTGCTGGGCGGAATTGTGTTCGTGCTGTCCCTCCTGACGCGCGCGCTGCTTGTCGTCGTCCACGGTGGCTGGCCCGCGGGACGGTGGCCCTCACTCGCGCGCGCATTCGCCGTCGGTGCCGTCTACGACGCGGCAGTGACGCTCTGGCTGCTGCTGCCGCTGACGGTCTACCTAACGATTGCGACGTCGTCGTGGCTCGCCAGGCGCGTGAATCGCGCACTGCTCTTCGCCACCGCCGTCGCGGCCACGGCCGGAGCCCTGTTCGTCGCCATGGCGGAGATCCTGTTCTTCTCGGAGTTCGACGGCCGATTCAACTTCGTGGCCGTCGACTACCTCATTTACCCGACCGAGGTCGTCGCCAACATCTGGGAGAGCTATCCGACGGGGTGGATGCTCGCCGCGATCGCGCTCGTCTCGGCCGCGCTCGTGTACCTGGCACGGCGCCGCATCCGCATGGCGATCGACGCGCTGGCGCCGCTGCGCGCGCGGCTCGGGTTCGCGCTGGTCTATGTCGTCATCATGCTCGCACTCTCGAGCCTCGCGACGCCGACGCTGGCACATATCTCGGACGATCGGGCGCTCAACGAGCTCGCGTCCAACGGCTACTATGCCTTCTGGCAGGCCTTCGAAGGCCAGGGCACGAGCTACGACGCGCTGTACGCGACGCGCGACACGACGGAGACTATGCCGAGGCTCCGCGGGCTTCTCTCCGATGGCGCATCGCCGGCGGCGGCGTTCACTCCGTGGACCTCGCTCCGACACGTGTCCGGGACCCGTCCTGTCCGCCATCTCAACGTCGTCGTGGTGCTGGAGGAGAGCCTCGGCTCGCAGTTCATCGGCGCGCTGCACCCGGACACCGGACCGAGCCTAACGCCGTACTTCGATTCGATCGCGAGCGAAGGGACGCTGTTGACCCGCGCGTACTCGACCGGCAACCGGACGATCCGGGCGCTCGAGGCGACGACGTCGTCCTTGCCGCCGTTGCCGGGGATCTCGGTCGTGCGGCGACCCGAATCGGTGGACCTCTTCACGCTGCCGGCGCTGCTACGATCGCGCGGCTATGCGACAGAGTTCATCTACGGGGGCCGAGCGATGTTCGATGGGATGGGCGCGTACATGCGAAACAACGCCATGGAACGCGTCATCGAGCAGAAGGATTACCCCGGCCACGAGTTCACCACGGCGTGGGGCGTTTCGGACGAAGCGATCTTCGACAAGGCGCTGGCGGAGATGGACTCGCTGCACGCGACGGGTCGGCCGTTCTTTACGCTGGTGCTGAGCGTCTCGAACCACAGGCCGTACACCTATCCGGCCGGCCGCATCGCCGCCGATCCGAACGAGCGGAAGCGGGTGAACGTGGTGCAGTACGCGGATTGGGCGCTTGGCCGGTTCGTTCGCGAGGCTCGCACGCACGCGTTCTTCGACAGCACGGTGTTCGTCCTCATGGGCGACCACGGTCCGCGCGTCTACGGTGCAGCGGAGATTCCGCTCGCGAGCTACTCGGTGCCCATGGTGTTCTACGCGCCCGGCATCGTGCCGGCTGGCCGGCGAATAGGCGAGCTAGCGTCGTCGATGGACGTCCCGCCGACCGTGCTCGGCCTCCTCGGCGGCGACTACGACTCGAAGTTCTTCGGTCGTGACGTGCTCTCACCGCATGCGCGGCCCGGTCTCGCAGTCATGACGCATAACAACGAGATCGCGCTCATGCGGGACAACCGGCTGGCAGTGCTGGGGCTCCGCGGTGCAACGGCGGTCTACGACGTGGACGCCGGAGCGACGATGCACAGGATCGCCACGCCGGATGCGAGCGCTCGAGGGTTGGTGGAAGACGCGATCGCGTACTTCCAGACGGCCGATGAGCTGTATCGTCGAGGGGAGTACCGATTCCAACCCCCGGCGCGGACCGTGGCGTGGGGCGATCATCGGCCATCCGCGCGGTAGCGCCGCGCCCACAGGCGACCGACTTCGAGCCTAACGACCGCTGGCGTTCAGCGGCGCGAGCTGACGAATGATCTCGGCGGCGATCGCGTCGTAGGCGCCGTCGAAGTGGTGGTGACCCGCGCGCTTGTCCACACGCACGGCGCTCGTGTCGGCGAGACGGCACAACGATTCCTTCTCCTCCTTGCCGTAGACGCACAACACCGGCGTGCCGCGGAGGCGCTCGAGCTCCGGGAGGATCGGGGCATCCGATGGCCTCGAGGTGTCGCCCAGCAGGTCGGTCCAGTGAAACTGGAAGCTCGCGCGTTCCGCCGGCCCCAGGAGTGCGACCAGCGCCAACTCGGAGCGCAGCTCCCGCGGTAGCCGGTTTGCGATGAACGGGGCGATATCGGCTCCGCGCGAGTAGCCGATCAGCGCGACATGCTGCACGGCCCATTGCGTGGTGTACCGACGGATCACGCGCGCGACATCCGCCGCCGCTTCGTCAGGCGTCCGGGCTTTCATGAGGTAGGACCGCGAATCCAGCCCGACGACCGCGATACCGCGCGCGGCAAGGTCATCGGAAATCCGGCGGTCGACCCCTGCCCAACCGCCGTCGCCGCTCAGGAAGACGGCGAGCGCCGTTGGTGACGGCGACTTCGTCGCCACGACGTGAAGCGGCAGCCCGCTGACCTCGTCGTCTGCCCGGGCGCCGTTCGCCTTCTGCGCCACGGCAGGCGCCACGCTCGAGCCTAACGCCAACCACGTCGCGGCCACGATCGAAACGCTGCGCCAACTCATCTCCTCACCGCGCCAACCAGCCCGCCCGATACGAGCGCGGTCACGTTCGCCAGGATTCGCGGAATGGCCAGACCGCCCGGGGTCGCGAGATACCGCGGTTCCCACTCCGGATCGAACTTCTCCTTGTACTGCCGTAATCCGCGGAAGTGGTAGAAGTGTTCGCCGTGACGATACACGAGCGTCCCGAGGCGCTGCCATGCCGGCGCGAACGCATGGTGCTCGAAGCCGGAGAGCGGGGCCATGCCAAGGTCGAACATCCGGTAGCCCTCGTCCCTGGCCCAGAGCATCAGCTTCACGAACAGGTACTCCATGACGCCCCGAGGCGCGTCTTCCGAAAAGCGCATGAGGTCGACCGACGCCGTGTGCTTCGCCTCGCTCGTCCACACGTTCGCGAACGCCACGATCTCGCCATCCCGCACGGCGAGCGCGATCGGGAAGTTCCTGAGGTATTCCGCGTCGAAGAACCCGAGCGAGAAGCCCTTCTCGCGAGTTCGCTTCGCGGCGAGCCAGGCGTCTGACACCGCCTCGAGCGCCGGGAGAAGCGGGGGGACGTGCTCGGGCGCAACGATCTCGAACGTCGTTCCGCTCCGCTCGACGTCGTGGAGCGTCCGGCGGAGCCCGCGCCGGCTGCCGCCCTCGAGCGAGAACCCGGGGAGTGGCACGTACGCTTCTTCCCCGAGCTTGAGCAGCGTCAACCCGAGGTCGATGCATAACGGGAGCAGATCGCGGCTCACCTGATAGAATACGGGCCAGCCGCCCTGGCGGTGCGCCAGCTCACGGAACGCCCATACGAGCTCCGCGTGCTCCGATTCCGGTCCGAGTGGATCGCCGAGCGCGACCCAACTCCGGCCGGCGATGCCGTACATGATGAACGCGTTGCCGCTAGCGCTGAACAACAGCGACTTGTCGCCTAACAACGCGAGGTATGCGCGAACGTCCGGGCTGCGGCTCGCGACCGCCTTCGCGCGCGCGAGGTCCACTGCCCCGGGCGGCGTGCTGTGCGCGGGAGCAGGGCGCAGAAGACGGGCAAGCCCGAACGCGACGACGACGGCGGCCGTGCCGGCCATCGCGCGAACGAAACGCGGTGCATCCGCCACCGTCGCGAACCGCCACAGCAGGTGGTTAGAGAAGACGACGTTTCCGTACGAGAAGAACCCGAGCCACACCGTACCGGCGAGAACGAGCGCGACGGCGGCGATCCACCCCGGCGTGAACGGCTCGCTCGTGAGCGCAGCGGGACGGAAGAAGTGACGCCGCGCGGGCAGGACGGCGCCGAGCATCACGCCGAGCGCGAGGGCCTCCTCGTAGTCAACGCCCTTCAGCAGCGAGCCCACGATTCCGACGGCGAGCGCCAACACCGCGAGATGGTAGGCGGCGTCCAGTCGCCGGCGTATGCCGTTCGCCAGCAGGATGAGGATGACCCCGGCTACGCTGGCGGCAAAGTGAGAGACCTCTATCACCGCGAGCGGGAAGAACGCGTCGAGCCATCGAAGCCGTGCATGGATGCCAGGAGTCGCGCCCGAAAACATCAGCAGCATGCCGGCCGCGAACGTCGTGAGGCTGAGGAAGTATGGCACCGTTCCCGGCACCCAGCGGCCGGCGATGCGCACGACGGACACGACGGACGATCGGCGCTTCGTCAGCTCATACACGGCGAAGCCGATGGCCGCACTAGCGAACGGGATCAGGTAGTAGATCGCGCGATATGCGATGAGCGCGGGCAACACGGCGTCGGGCGGCGCGATCGGGCGAAGCGCCAGCACGACCACCGACTCGAAAACGCCGAGGCCCCCGGGCACGTGGCTCGCAAGCCCGAGCACCTGGCCGAAGATGAACACCTGCACGAGCGTGCCGAGGCCGACACCGAGCGGCGCAAGCAGCACGTACAGAACGAGGCTCGCGAGCAGCCAGTCGACCGAGGCAGCGATGATCTGAAGCGCCGCGAGGCGTGGACCGGGAGTCGCGAACCGGAAGGCCCCGAGCGACACGACCCGGCGTGCGCGGACGTTCCAGACGAAGTACGCGACGGGCACGGTGAGGAGCAGCACGCCTAACGAGCGCAGCACCACGGCGGATGTGATCACGAGCCCGGTGACGGGCGCGCTTCCGAAGAGGAAGGCCGCTCCGCCCACGGTCGCGATCCCGAGCCAGAGCGTAACCGTCGTAAAGGCGACGCCCTCCGCGACCTCCGGGGCGGAGAGTCCCCACGCGGTCCAGAAGCGATACCGAATCGATGCGCCGGTAAGCGCCGCCAGACCCATCATCTGGCTGAATCCGTACGCGACGAGCGACGTGAACGTCGTGCGACGCCACCCGAGCTTGCGACCGACGTAGCGAAGCGCGAGCGCGTCGTACGCCGGCAGGATCGCGTACGCGAGCAGCGTCACCCCGGCCGCGAGCGTCAGCGACCGCGCGGGGAGCGAACGGACCGCCGCGCTGACCTGACGGTACTCGAACGCGTGGAGCTGCGCGTGGAGCGAGAGGAGCGCGAACACACCCAGAGGAACCGCGACGGCAGGCACGAGCCACCGACGTATGGGGCTGCGCTCGACCTCGGACTCGGTTGCGCGCAAGAGAGTCGTTGCGGCCGACGGGGCCGGAGCAACCGGCGACTCACGACGGGCGCCGTGTTGCGCGTGAGTGGAGAGCGGCCTAACGCCGGCACCGGCGGTGCCCGGACGCGCGCGCTTGGCGCGTCCGGGCGGAAATACGGAAGACACCGTCTACGGCGCCGGTCGGGTCGCCGGTCAGGATGGCTTCTTCGTCGAAGACTTCGTCGACGCCGGCGCTTTCTGCTCGAACGCTCCGGTGTTCGCATCCACGGTGGCATGCATCGTCTTCGATTCGCCCTTCATCTTGTAGCCGACTTCGTAGTACGCCTTCCCGGAACTGTGATGCAGCTTCGCCGACGTCACGGTCGCGCCGGCTTCATTGGCCGCGACAATCTTCTTGGCGGAGTCGGCACTGACAGGCAGCGCCTTCGCGGACGACGTCTTCTGTGACGGCTTCGCGGCGGGAGCCTGCGCCGTCGAGTGTGCCGGAGTGGTGGACTTCGGCTGCTGCGCGCCGGCGACCGCGGCGGTCAGGGCGGAAGCAACCACGAATACCAATGCGTTGCGTGCAAGCATACACTCCTCCAATGTTGAAAGCAGCCGCAACGTGCGGCGGCATGTCCTCGTAACCGTTGCCAGAGCGGGCCGCGGTTGTTGGAGTGATGATGCGGCGCGTGAGCTAAACGACGGTTAACGTATTCGCAACGCACATGAGGCGACGAGGAATTCCATGCGGTTATTGCTGGTAGAGGACGATACGAAGCTGTCCGACATACTTGCGCGCAGCCTCCGCGAGCAGGGCTACGCCGTGGACGTATCGTACGACGGACCCGACGCCGTATACCAGGCATCGGTCAACGAGTACGACGCGCTGATTCTGGATGTGAACCTTCCGAAGCAGAGCGGCCTCGAAGTCAGCCGAGCGCTGCGCGCCAAGGGCCGGGCGATGCCGATCCTGATGCTCACGGCACGCGACGCCATCACCGATCGCGTCACAGGCCTCGACGCCGGCGCTGACGACTACCTGGTCAAGCCGTTCGAGCTCGATGAGCTCTACGCTCGGCTGCGCGCGCTGCTGCGTCGCATGCCCGCGCTCCTGCCCACGACGCTGACCATCGACGACCTGGTGATCGACACGCGAGGCCAGGACGTCGCTCGCGGCGGGCGTCGGATCCCGCTCACGACGAAGGAGTACGTGATGCTCGAGTATCTCGCGCGCAACGCCGGACGCGTGATCGGGCGGGCGGAGCTGTGCGAGCATGTTTGGGACGCCAACCATGATCCGTTCTCGAACGCGATCGAGGTGTACATCAACCGCCTGCGGAAGAAGGTCGACGACGCTGGCGGCACACCACTCATTCACACGCGGCGCGGCGCGGGCTACCTGCTCTCGGCAGAAGGCGCCGAGCCAGGCGCCACCGTGGCAAGCGGGCGCGCGGCGAGTCGGCGTCCTGACGAGAACGACCGATCGGAATGAGAGTCGCGGCGTCCATTCGCACGCGCCTCTCGGCGTGGTATGCGGGTGCGTTCGCCCTGTTGCTCTCGGTGTTCGCGCTCGCCGGCTACGCGTTTCTCCAGCACACGACGCAGCAGCGCATCGACGAATATCTCGCCGAGACGGCGGGTGCGGTTGCGGGCGCGATGGAGTTCGAGCGCGTGAGCGGCAAGCCGTTCGACACGATCACCGATGACGTGCTGGAGGAGTTCCGGCTTCGCGACATCGCCGTGACGGTGCTCGATCGCCAGACGAATCGCATGTCGATGGTCGATCTCGTCGCACGCCGGAGATCGACGCCGCCGCGGACGCATGCCGCGCAACAGCTCCCGGACCTCCGCACGATTCTCGCGCGCACGAAACCAGGCGACCCCACGACGTTCGCGACAGGCAGCGGAGACGGTGGTCCGGTGCGCGTGGTGGCTCTGCCCTATCGCCTCGGGCGCAGGGACATCGTCATCGGCGCGGCGCGATCGCTCGAGTCGCAGGAAACAACGCTCCGCGAGGCTCGTTATGTACTCGGTCTGGGAATCCCGCTGATGCTCATCGTGGCAACGGCGGGCGGCAGCCTGCTCGCGCGGAAGAGCCTCGAGCCGGTGTCGGCGATCGCGGAGCAGGCGGCGCGCATCAGCGCGACTTCGCTGCACGAGCGGGTCGTCGTTCCGAACCCGCGTGACGAGCTGGGGCGCCTGGCGGCGGTGCTCAACGACTTGCTCGAGCGACTCGACAGCTCGTTCGATGAGCAGCGCCGGCTCATGGCGGACGCATCGCACGAGCTGCGCACACCGGTGGCGATCATCAGCGGCGAGGCGGAGCTCGCACTCTCGCGAGATACGCGATCCACCGCCGAGCTGCGCGAGGCGCTGGAGCGCGTCCGTGCCGAGAGCGATCGGCTGAAGCAGATCGTGGATGACCTCTTCCTGCTCGCGCGCGCGGAGTCGGGTGACCCGATCATGGTGCCGCGCGAGGTCTATCTCGGCGAAGTGGTAGCGGACTCGGTTCGTGCCGTGCGTTCACTCGCCGAGCGGAAGCACGTCGCGCTTGCGTTCACGGGAAGTGAAGACCTGCCGTTCCGCGGCGACGAAGCGCTCTTGCGCCGGCTCTTCGTCAACCTCCTCGATAATGCCATCAAGTACACGCCGGCCGGTGGCGACGTGATGCTCTCGGCGCAGCGGCAGAATGGCTATTACCTCGTCACCGTCGCGGACACCGGCCCGGGAATTCCGGCGGACGCACAGCCGCACATCTTCGACCGGTTCTACCGATCCGACCGCGACCGTCGCGCCTCGGCGACAAGCGGAGCGGGCCTCGGGCTGGCAATCGCATCGTGGGTGGCGCAGACGCACGGCGGAAGTGTGTCGTTGGAGTCATCGAACAGCAGCGGCTCCCGGTTCGCGGTGCGATTCCCTCTCCCCGCGCCTGCCTCCAACTGAAGCGGATCACGCACGCGCGCAGTCGCTCGACACCCGGGCGGACCGGGCCGCGTTGCGGCGGCCGGCATCCACGCGTCTGCTAGCCAGTATCGGCGCTCAGGCGGCAGGCCGCTGAGCGGCGACTCGGACAACGATCGCAGCGCCGCGGTCGACGCTTCCTTACCGCACATGGCCACGATCCTTCACGTCGACGACGAGCCATCCGTCGGCTTACTGCTAGAGGACGCGCTGACTCGAGCCGGGCATCGGCCCGTCAGTGCCAGCAACGTGGTAGAAGCCCTGCAACTGCTCGGCCGCGAGCACGTGGATCTCATCATCTCCGACGACAGGATCGCGGGGTCGACGGGGCTGGAGTTCCTGTCGCTGCTGCAGCGCGACCGGCACGACGTACCAGTCATCATGCTCGCGGGGTGCGCAGGCATCGATCACGCAGTCGCGGCGATCAAGGCGGGGGCGATCGACTATGTCTCGAAGCCGGTGACGCCGCAACAGCTCGAGATGGCGGTCGCGCAGGCGCTCGAGATCGTGCGCCTGCGCAGAGAGAACGAAAGACTGCGGCGCGAACTGATGCTGTTCCGGACCGACCGCCAGATCGTTGGCGGCAGCGGGGCGATTCCGCCCGACGCGGTCGTGCTCACGTCGCTCAACATCGACGAAGCCGAGCGAGCGCTCATCCTGCGGGCGCTCGAGGTCACGAAGAACAACCGCACGCGAACGGCCGAGCTGCTCGGAATCAGCGTCCGTACGCTGCGGAACAAACTGAACGGGCCAGGCAGGATCCAGGTCGCGTAGCCGCTTCGCGGCGGACAGCGCGTCGGCGACCCTTCAACGCCTCGACGCTGGAAGCTTCGGCGTTTCCGGCCGCCCGTCGTCGTTAGGCAGCGGCGAGCGACCGCAGCCGCTCGCGCGTCCAGGCCAGTGACTGGAGGTAGGACGCTCCCACCTGCGCTGCGCCTGTTCCAGACAGCTGCGCGTGCTGCGCGACCGACGCCAGTGCGCCGCGTTCGTACGCCTCCACCAACACCAGCGCGCTCGCGTACGGGCCGGCGCGCAATATGAGCGCGTCACGAAGCGCCGGCGCCACTGCCGTCGCGTCCAGCAACTCTGGCATCGGGATACCCGAGATCGCATCGAGCAGCGAGAAGAGCCCAACGAGAAAGTGGGCGCACGAACTGCGATTCCGCCCCGTGACTCCCGCGAGCAGCTCGCACATTCGACCGCGCTGGACTGCGAGGTGAACGAGCTCACGGTTCGCGCCCCCGTGTGCCGCCATCGATGATACCAGCAGCAGCGCGAGCCACTTGCTCAACTCCGTTCGCCATGTCTGTTGCACGGCGGGACGAATCGAATCACTGCCCTTCCCCTCACCGGCCGCCGACTTGACCATGCGCAGCAGCTTGTGACTCATTGCCAAATCGGCGCTGAACACTGCCTCTGCCTCGGCGGCGGTCGCACGTTCATCGCGCAGGACGTTCATTGCCCGCACGATGGCCAATTCGTCGCTCTTCAGCGCGCGGTTCACGACCATCTCCGGGCGCACGTAGTACCAACCCTGAAAGAGCTCGTAGCCCAACCCCGCGCACGTGGCG
>JBKOYV010000317.1:0-6024 GCA_046725585.1 Gemmatimonadota bacterium
GGCGCGCACCGCCCTACAGAACGCAGCATCCATCGCGGGCCTGTTGCTGACGACCGAGGCGACGATCGTCGAGAAGAAAGAAGAGAAGCAGCCCGCTGGCGGACCCGGCGGCGGCATGGGCGGGATGTACTAGCTCGCGTCGAGCCTTTGGGAGGAACGCACAATGCCGGGGAAAAAGGTTCCGGAGGAGACGCGACGTGAGGACATCATGCGCGCCGCGTACGACGTGGCGGCGCGGCGGGGCCTGGAGGCGCTGACGCTCCGCGCCGTCGCGGCACGGGCGGACGTCAGCCATGGCACCGTCGTGTTCCACTTCAAGCGCAAGCGCGAGCTCGTGGCGAGTCTCGTGGACCGCGTGCTGTACGCGACCGCGGTGCTCCGCGTTCCCGACGCAATAGCACGGATCACGCGGCCATCGGAGCGGATGCATGCGTTGCTACGCTCTGAGATGGACCGACTCTCCGCGGATCCGCGGCACTTTCGCCTCCTCCTCGACTATTGGACGATCGGCGTCCGGAACGCCACGATCCGTCAGAAGGTTCGCGCCGCGCTCGAGCAGTACCGTGGAGGGTTCAGCGATCTCGCCGACGCGATCGTGAACGGCGAGCTCCGGCCGCCGTCCTGGCGACGAGCGTCACGAAGTGGGGAAGGGCCGACGGTGACGGCCACGGGTCTGGCGGCGGTGGCGGTGAGTCTCGTTCACGGGTGCTCGCTTCAGGCTGTCATCGACCCCAAGGGCTTCAGTGTCGAGCAGCACTTCGATGCCGCCGGGCAGATGCTCGGCAGACTCGCGAATGACCGACTGATCGCCGCCACCGCCTGAGGGAGCGGCTAGGAGTCAGGGTCAATCGAAGTGCGCTGATGGCTCGAGGCCGTCGTTCGCCATGTCGAGCACGGGGAACAACTCGGTCCGAGCGCGCTCGCGGATGTCAGGGCGCAAATGGGCGCGCAGATCCCGCGCGCGGGCGCGTAGTCCATCACGGCCGAACCGCCCGGAACGGATGTCCCGCGTCAGGCGATCCACGGCAATTCGGGGCACGTGGAGGACGAGGAGGCGCCAATACGCGGGTTCCAGGTCCAAGACGGCGGCGATTGGGGTGAACGGTGAGCGCGACAAGCCTAACGTCCGCCGTCGTCGAGCCAGCCCATCCGGGATCGCCATGACAGGTTCGTCAGATCGGACCCGATGCGGTCTTCAGCGTCATGGGGCAACGCTTTCGCACCGCTCGCTACGGCGGCCGGCTCGGCGCCATCGTAGGGAATCGCATCGGGAACGAGCTGGCGGTCGGGACCGATCGGTGGGTTGCCTCGGAGCACGAGGCGCCCGCTGCCACCGGCGCGCTGGAGCACGAACTCCGTCCACCCGAGGGCCTCGGCACGCTGCTGATTGGAGGCGAGACGCTCGAGCACCGACTGGTGCGCCGCCGAGCTGTTGCCTGGCGCGCGTCCTCGGGCGATCGCGTCGAATCGTGCATAGAGGCGTTCGAGCGGGAGGCCGTCCGCGACGACGATTTCGCCAGGGAGTGTGGCGCGATCCATCACGGTCGCGCCGAATCCGGCTTTGTTTGGTTCCGGGGTCGGCGTCGGCGATTCCGCCCGCTCGGCCGTTTTCTTGGGATCGTGCATGGCTCTTCCTTCGAAAGGCGTCGCCCTCACTCCCGGAGTGGTCGCGGTGCTCGTTCGCAGCGGCGCGTGTTGACCAGCTGTATAATGAAAGCTATCGCGCTTCATCCAAGCGGTCAATAGCGCGCGACGCCTCAGGCGGGCCTACCGAGCCCGATTTCGTCGGCTATCGCACTTGCCGGTAGCCGAGCTCCATCGGAGCGAGGTCGGCATGCGATGTGCTCGCTTAGCGCGTGATCGGCAGCGGGTCCGGAAGCGTTCTACGCGCACGGCGTTTCATGGTGCAGACTGCATACGATATACGGGTCATGCCCCGCGGCCTCTTGCACGGCCGCGCAACAAGCGACCAATGACGAGACCTCCGCTTAGGCGCCAACGACGTGTCTCCGTGCTCACGGTGCTGAGTCGACCTGAGTGCGAGGCGCTGCTGGCGCGGAACATGGTGGGTCGCATTGCCTTTGCGGACCGGGCGCATGTCGACATCGTCCCGATCAGCTACGTGTTCATCGAGGGATGGCTGTACGCCCGCGCGGATGCGCCCATGCGCACGGCGATTCGTCGCAATCGGTGGGTGGCCGTGGAGGTCGCGGAAGTGCGCGACGTTCGTCGCTGGCAGAGCGTCGTCGTCCGAGGCGCGTGTTACCCGGTTCGCGGCACGGGGTCGGCCACAGGTGACGCCGCGGCGACGCGCGGCGTTGACTTGCTGCGCGCCAAGGTGCCGTCGATCGCGCCGGCGGGAATTGACACGGCTCGTGCCGCGATCATCTATCGCATCCACGCCGACCAGGTCACAGGACTAAAGGCCGCTCCCAGTCGTTCGTCCCCGACTCTTCTCGCACGATCCCTCGATGAAGGCACGAGTGCCGACGGCGTGGAACGTGCGTGAGGAGTCCCGCGGGGACCCGACGTGTCCAACACCACCGAGAGCGACCCTGTCAACGCCACTCCTGCCGTCGGAGCGACGACCACGCACCGACACGCCCAAAGTTGCCGGCGAGGCTCTCCTGGCGAAGGCGGTGGAGGTCCATTCCGACATGCCCGTTAGGCGCGTCACCACCAAGGAGATGATGGGACTGCACGGTACTCGTCGGTCCGACGAGGGTCGTGGGCGTGGCGTTGCGTCGAAGTTGGGCTGCCGTTGGCGCGATCGCCGTTCTGTCGGCTGTTCACGTCTCCATCGTCGACAGCGGCGACGAATCCGTGGGCTCTGGCAGCAGCGCGCGTGACCGAGGCGATTCTCATCGGTGCCCGGCGCGGTCCCGTGGTCCTGGCGGCGCCTGAGGATGGGACATCGCGCGCGGCCGCGACGTTTGCGCGTCGTGTAGCGGACCGTGCGCGTGTCGAGCTCCATGTCGGACCGACAACGTCCGGGAGTGCCAGAATCGCTCGCGAACTAGACGCAACGTTGGTCGTGGTCCCGGCGATGTCGCATCGATGGGTTCCGCGTGGGGGTTCGGCCCAGAGTGCATCGTGGCTCGTAGCTCGCACCGGGTGTCCGGTCGCATCGGTGTCGCCGGCGCTCGCCGCGCTTCCGCGGACGTGCGTTGCAGCTGTGGATTTCAGCGTCGCAAGTGTCAGGGCCGTTCGGTTGGCGCTTCTCATGCTCGACGACTGCGGAACTCTGACGCTCATCTACGTTGCGCCACTGCTCGACTTGTCGCGGCCGCAGCACGCCGTTCCTTGCGCCGTTCGAGGCGCCGACGTCGCCGGTCTGTTCGAACGTCTACGGATGGACCTCTGGGACTACGCGCCTCTTGGCGCCGTGATAGAAACGCAAATGGCGTCCGGCGGAATCGTCGACGAGGTCCTGTCGGTCGCAAGGGAGGTCGAGGCGGACCTGATCGCCGTCGGCGTACATCCGCCTCGCGTTACCAATCGACTCTTCGACTTCGGCTCGGCGGCCAGCCTATTGCATCGCGCCACGTGCACTGTCCTCGCGTCTCCGGCGCCGCGCTCCTCAGTCATTGGACGAGACCGCTGGCGCCGATACCGGACATCCTCGCCGCCTGCTGAGTCGTTAGGTCTGGCTCGTTAGGCTACGTCGCCCGGTGGGCGGGCATGACACACGGCATATGCATTGACCAAATGGATGATATGTGCTATAGTTCATCATCCGGTTGGTCAATGAAAAGCGGTTCCGCGAGGCGTTCCGGATACCGGCCAGCCCCCGCCTGAATCCGGAGAAGTATGAACACCCGCCACGCTCTTGCGCTTGCGTCGCTGTTCGCGGTCGGCGCCTGCAACCCGTTTCATCGCGAGCCCGTCAGCGAAGTCCGGCGCGACGCGAACGTGAATTCCCGTTGGCGCGCCTCCCTCACGAGCCCGACCGCGCTCGCCGGGGCGGTGCAAATGCGCGGATCCGCGTCGATGCAGCCAACCGGAAGCGACCAGCAGAGCACGCTGCTGTCGGTCAGCATCTCCAACGCGACGCCGGGCGGGGTTCACCCGTGGCAGGTGCGACGCGGCCAATGCGGCGCGGATGAGGGCGCCTTTAGCTCCGGTGCCGGTTACCACGCTCTCAAGATCGGCGATGATGGCCGCGGCGAGGCGGGTACGACCGTCCCCGGCATCATGCCGAACACCGGCGAGTTCTTCGTGACGGTGTCCGCCTCGGCGGCGAACCCGGAAACGGTCGTTGCCTGCGGGAACCTCGCTCCGCCAGCAAAATAGGTGGCCCGAGCACTCAATGACGAATGGGGGTGGCGCGTCGGCCGGCGCCGCCTTCACTCCAGTAGGTCGGCCGACTCACGATTCACCAGACACAGGAACACCACCATGTCAGCCCCCGAACGATCAAACGAGCCGCAGGCGCCGCAGCGCTCGAGCGACCATGATACGCTGAGACCGGGCGGATTCGGTGCGTTCTCCGCCATGTATCGCGCCCGCTGGGCGTTGAACCATCCAAGCATGCGTAGACTATGGCCGGGCGACAATGAGGCCCAGCCGCCCGCTCTGCCTGGCGCGCCGGACGTGGAGCCCGAATCCGAACCCGTCACGACCAGCGGCGACACACTTAGGCGATGCGCCTAACGGTTGCGAGCAGTGATGACCTACCTGTTGCAACCGCTCGAGTCGCTCCAGGCACAGGTCGACGCGCGTGCCGAGAGTGGCGTGTCGTCGGACGCGTGGGCGGCGCATGAGGCGGTGCTGGACCGGCTCGCCGCGAACCTGCGGGTGGCCCAGTCATACGGCTGGACGTCGTGCGCGATCGAACGCGTGGACGGTGCAACGCACTTCAGCGCGTGGGGCATACCGCCCGGCGGCTGCGAGCGTCACCCGATTCCGGACTGGTCGACCGAACCGTAGGACAACGAGCTAGTCCGACCGCGCGTCGATCCCTCGGGCATGCCCCGGCGCGGTTGCGAACCGGTCGGAGGGGTCGAGAGCCTGCTGACGCTTTCGCGCAGAAGATTGTCGACGACCCCACGGTTCTGGAGGCGTTGGAGCTCCGCCCGCTGCTCGGTCGGCGCGTAATGCTTCATGGTCGCCCGAATCGTGTTCCCAAGGCCGAAGTTGTAGACGCGCTCCGGTGCTGGAGGCGTAGCGGCGGCGGGCTGCGTAGGTGTCGGCTCCTTGATAACAGTATCTCCATGTGCCTTGTGAATGAGGCGAGGTGCCGGAGCCGAAGCGTATCGCCCGAGGCCACCGCAGCGCCGACGACGCGCGAGCGACGTGCTATGAGAGTGGCCCTGCCGCCGCCCCAGTTCAGGTGGGCGCCGGATTTGCCGCGTCGTGCGATCCGGAGTACCCCCGAGACCACGATGACGCATGGGCGCGAAACAGTGGAGTCGTCACTCCCGTCGCTCTGCGAACTGGGGAAGATCGACGGTCGCCGAGCGAGGGACTCGCCCGGCACTCTCTCGGCGCTCTTTGCCATCGCCACCGCCCAGCACCGGCGCGCCCTCTACCACCTGACCTCGCAAACTGTCGTTAGGTCCGTTAGGTAACGGCGTGAGCTCGGCGGACAGGGCGAGAATGGTGTCATCATGGTGTCACGTTGCCCCGATTAAGGCCGACTCGCACCATCACGGGCGTCGCCTGGAACAGACTGACGTCGTCGATTTGCAACAGCTTACCTACTGCGGACGAATCCCGGCCGTTGGTGGGGTTCAGGGGGTCGCGGGTTCAAATCCCGCCGTCCCGATTCGGTAAATGATGGAAGTACAGCGATATGCGAAAGCCCGGGATTCGTGTCCCGGGCTTTTTGCATTCGTGGGTACCACCGGCAGACCAATCGGACTCCCTCGCTCAGAAGAAGGGGACCTGTCCCCAAGCTCGAGGAGACCAAAACCCCTTCCCGACAACCGTTGCAACCTCGGGCGTCTACGGAGAGTAGCGATGGTACGGATTCGCGCCGTCACCCGGAGTGAAGTCCCCACCGGCTTGCGTGAGCTCTCGGAG
>JBKOYV010000239.1:0-25080 GCA_046725585.1 Gemmatimonadota bacterium
GCCGGCACCGATAGGGCCGCCTGGTCCGCGCATCCGGCGCAGGCCCGTCATTACCGCCGTGGACCCATACACGCGAACGTGCAGACTGTCGAGGTCCATCGAGTTGATCTCCTCGCCGCCAGGGGTGCGGTTCGTCGGCAGACGGAGTGCGCTCGCACGATCGCCCACGGCGCCGCTCGACCCGATGGTCGTGAACTCGTCCGCCAGCATTCGACGCAGCGTGGCGGTGTCATTCGCCAAGCGCGCGTCGAGGTACTGTCGCTCCACGCGAGTGATCTCCTCTTCGGCACTCGACGTGCCTCGCGAGGGCGCGGCAGAGGGGCGGCGCTCCTGCGCGGGGAGATACGCGGCACCAACCGGGATCAGGAGAGCGGTAATCAGCGCGCGTGACATTGGCACCTCCCGAACGAGACAGGAGAAAGCGAACGCCGGCCACGTTGCCGTGCAGGAGCGAGTCCACTGGCCTAGCATGAGCCGCCGAGGCGATGCGGTCAAGGTGGCGAAGTAGTCGCAGTGTCCGTCACGCTTGGCGGACTCGCGCGACGAGGCCCGACAGCGCTGTAGGCTCTGAGCCCCCGCCGCCTGAGCAGCCACCACGCCGCCGGCGAACCACGCGCCAGGCTTGGCCCCTCCGGACTGCACGTTCGTCGGCGACGGATCGCTCGCTGCTTTTGACTGCCGGTTGTACGTGACGAGCGGCGCTCTCAGTTGGTCCGGCGTCGCTACTGTCGACGCGCTACAGGGGTCACTTGCTCTGCGAAGACCTGCCACTGCCCACCGCGCTTCTGCGTTAGGTTGGCGCGATGACCCACGCGCCGGCCAGCAGCAGTATCACCGCGCCGCGCCGCAGGAGTTGAGTAGTCATGGCGCCTACGATTGCATGGTAGGCGGCATCTCGCTATAGCTGGCCACTCGCTGCCGTGGTTATTTCATCTAACCGCGGCTATGGCGTCCTGCCATGATTGACGAACGACACCTAACGTATAAGTTGGCTGGCCCCTGAGCTCTTCACGCAATGGTATGAACCGCCTGTTCGTCGTCGTGGCCCTTACGATCACCGGGACCGAGCTCCACGCCCAGGCGGTGTCCGCGGCCGACAGCACCGCCATCGTCGCCGCCGCGCTAACACTCACCCCGAAGCCGGACAGCTCCAGCTTGAAGCCGGCCATCCGGCTCCAGGGCGACACGGCCACCGTCACCGTCTGGCTGTCCTACTTCAAAGGGCCGCGGGTCCGCGTCGAGCGCCGCGCCGGCCAGTGGGTCGGCGTCAAGAGCGACACCACCTACATAGTGCTCGTCCGCTCCACGCCCGACACCGCACGGCCGCGCCCCTAACGCTATCGTCTCTCCGATGCGCTTCGCTCTCTTCGCGGCCGCCCTCGTATGAAGCGACTCCTGCTCATTGCTGTGGGACTAACGATCATCGGAGCCAAGCTCGGAGCCCAACAGGCGGTCTGTCCGAAGCCCAAGGGTGACGTGAAGATTGCGCTCCGCTACACCTGTCCCGGCGAGGATACCACGGCGCGAACCACGGTCCGACCCCCTCCGAGAGGACCATTCCAGGCCCCACGGCCGCCCGTGGGGCCGGACAGCTTCGCCCTCAAGAGATTTCACTATCCTCCCACGCCGAAGGAGGAGCGGGAGCGGGCCCGACGAGACTCCACGGCTCGAGCCGACTCCGCGAAACGCAAGCCCTAACGCGATGCGCTACCCTCTCCTCGCGGCTACCCTCGCCGCCGCCGCCTGTGGGTGCTGGATAGCCACCCGTAGTCCTACGTTCGAGCAATGGAAGATTACGAACGACTGGTTCGGGCTATGGGTGCTCGTGAAACTCGCGCAATGGGTGCTGACGGCTACGACCGTGCTGGTGCTCGCGCGTCGGGTGAACGACCTCGTTAGGACCGCGGTTGCGCGCTCCGAGCGGCTCGACAGGGTCGCTACACGTGTGGCAACCCTGGGCGCCACGACTCTCCACCATCTCCGACTCGTCGTACCGCCGGTCCTCGTATTCGGCGTATGGTTTGCACCGAGGTCGTCATTCTTCATGTATCTCGTTACCACCTTGCTCGTCTGGGTCGCTGCGTGGCACATCATGCCGAAGGCACACCGGGTGCCGTTCATGCTGGCGACGGCCCTGGTGTACTACACGCGGCTTCTCTTCGACTGGCGCTGACGCCGCGGTAGGGCCGTCGTCTACCACCTTGCCGGGCCGGTCGCACGCTAGTAAGCCAGGCACCGGTTACGGAGTCGGACGCCGGCCACCTTTTAGCCCTTGAGCTGGCGCCGCCGCCGCTCGATCGCCCGCCGCAGGTCACCTAACGACGCGCGGTAGACAAGCAAGCGGCGCGCCGGCCGTCCGTGAACGCTAGCGCTACGGTTCGGATCGCAGCGAACGCGGTAGGCACCTTGCGCGGTCCGATCCTCGACCGCACTCTCGGACGCGGCGGGCGGTTCGGTCGGCTCGCGAGTCACTCGGCGCGTGGTGCCGTGCTCGCGCTCGCGGCGGCCGGACCGGCCGTCGGCTGTACCCGCGCAACGGCCCGATCGGGGGGGACGCCCGCCGCCGCCGGGCCGACCACGCCCCTGGTGGCGCCGTACCGCCGCGACCCCATAGGCGCCGCGGACTCGCTGCGTGCGGCGGCACTCATGGCCACGGGGGTGGCGTACCGCTCCGGCCGCGCGACCCTGTGGGTACCTCGCGACTCGGTCGCCGCCGCGCACGCGCGGGCGCTGGCGGACTCCCTCGCGCGGGCCATCCCCGCTATCGAGCAGTTCGTCGGGCTGCCGGCGCCCTGGGCGCGTCACACCCGGCCGCCCGTGGCGTACTTCCTCGTGCCCGGCGCGCGCTTCACGCCGCACGGGGACGCGGGCGCGCGGGTGTTCATCCCCCTCCAGCAGGTCCGCGAGCCGAAGGCCGCGTACCTCCACGAGACGGCGCACGTGCTGGCACTGCCGCGCCGCAAGACGCCCGCGGAGGCCGCCGACTCGACGGAGGGCGCGCGCCTGCAGTCGACGGCCGCGTTCTGGCTCATTGAAGGGGTGGCGGACTACGTCGGGAAGACGGTCGCCGAGCAGATCGGGTTCGCGGAGGGGGACGGGCTCACCGGGCGCCGAGCGGGTTGGACGCCAAGTGCGCCGCCTTCCGCGCCGATTCGTTAGGCGCGGCTGTCGTCGCCACCGTCGGCCGGAATGGGTTGCCGCCGGGGCTGTTCGGCCCGGGGCGGGGGGGCGGATGGCCGGGCCGTTCTACGCGTGCTCGCACTCGTTCGTGCGGTTCCTCGCCGCGCGCTTCGGGGCGCCGCGCATCGTCGCGCTATTGGACGCGCCGGACGCTGAGGCGGCGCTCGCCGCGCTCGGCGGCGGCACGGCCGCCGAGCTGCGGGGCGCCTGGGCGGCGACGCTGCCGGCCACGCCAGCGCCAAATAAATAGTCGGGAGGTGTGGGGCGTCGCCCGGTCAGCACGTTAGGCGTAGTCGATCCCGGGCCGGTGGGTCGGCCGGACACGGCGCGTCCCGCACACCGGCAGTTGTGCGCCTTCGGCCTCACCGGCCGAGCTCCCGCCGCCGCCGCTCGATCCCGCGGGAAGTCACCTAACGACGCGCGGTCCCACCGGCGACATTCACCCCGCGTCCTCGTTGGTGGCCAGGAGTCGGCGCTTGGCGGCGAGGACGGCCTCCAACTCGGGGAGCTTCGGATCGCCCGCGAAATCACGTCGCACCTCGAGCCAGAGGTGGTCGACCTCGCGGACGGAAGTCGCCGCCGCGATTTCGTCCAGCATGCGGTCGAACGGCGTGCGCGCGTCCCACGGGTCGCCCCCGGGCATACTATCTGGCGACGGGAGTCGCGGCCTTCGGCAGCGTCGGGATTAGCTCGAGCAGGCGGTTGGCGTAGAGCTCCTCGCCCGTAATGCGCCGGAGCGCCTCGTGGTCGTCGCGGTAGCGCTCGCGCAGGTCCTCGAGCTTGACGATCCAGTCGCGCACCGCATCGACGGAGCTGAACACGTTCACCGGCGGGTCGATCATCAGCATCATCCCATACCTCATTCCCGCGAGCTCGCGCTTTCCCAACGACAAACGCCGCGAGAGCCGTCCTGCCCAACAGACTCGGTCCCCGCGGCGCTCGCACGGTCGTGAGGGAGGAGCGAACCCGAACGGCTCGGAGCCCGACGGCCTCTCTAAAGTGACGCTTCGGGGTGACGTGGGTCACGGGCCGGGCCGGGTCGGGTCCGGCACGGTTCTGGGCAGTTCGCTTGGCGTTCCGGTCTCAACGATTATGGCGGGCGCGCCACTCCGTCGCGTCCCCGCAACGCCTGTCGCGTCCTGGTCGCAGGCGCCGGCGTGTCAACTTTGCGTTCGCGTCGGATCGGCGACATTGCAGACGGTGGAACGACCGACGCGGTCGGGGCGTGGGGAGCCACCGGCACCAAGGCGGTGTTTGAGATCCGACACCCGCTAAACAGCGCCGACAACGCGCATGACATATCGATCGATCCGTCGAACGGGCCGGTGACGGTCGGTATGAAGGCCATGCTGCAGTTGGTGGAGGAGCCGGCCGGGTCCGACATCGTGGCCCGCACCTACCTCGCGAATGGGAAGTACTGCAAGCTGACCATCGGTCAGTACAACAGCATTAGCCTTAGCTGCCCGGCGCCCGCGTAGCCCGAGTCGGTCACTGAGGAACACCCATCGTGAAACAAGCGGTGTTCAGACGACTGACTAGCGCTGCACAATCGAACGGGTCACCCCCGGCACAACGCGGCGCGCGCTCATGATCCAATGGAGTTACAGCTCGCACTGGTTTGGACAGACCCCCGTCGCGATCATGATCCCGGGCGAGAGCTTCTTGATCGCCACAGCGACTTACTGATACGCAGTCGTGACATATGCGGCTAGGCATATGACATTCGCATTGCCACATTAAATGTGCGTAAGCGAATGCGCCTATGCCATGACTCCAGCTGTCGCGACCCCGGTCGTCTCCGATCTCGAAACGTTGTTCAGCGGATTCGCCGACCCGACGCGGCTGCGAATCCTGAATTTGCTCGCCGCTGGAGAGCTGTGTGTGTGTGACCTCGTCGAGCTCCTCGACCTCCCGCAGCCGCTCGTGTCGCGGCACCTCGCGTACTTGAGGCGAACTGCTCTGGTCGAAGTGACGCGCACGTCGAAATACGCGCACTACCGGCTAGCCGAGCCTGAAAACGCGGTTCACCGGAACCTGATCAACTGCGTGCGCTCATGCTTTGTCGGTATCAAGTCGCTCGATCGTGAACGTCGGGCGGCGGAACGCCGCGTTGCCGAGCGCGACGCGATGCCGTGTGATTGAGATCCTGATCCCGGAGCTAACGACATGGACTCCGTCAAGGAAACAGCCCGCGGCAGGCCATTGCGCTTGCTTTTCGTGTGCACGGGAAACTCCGCGCGCAGCCAGATCGGCGAAGCAATCCTAACGCGAAAGGGGGCGGGGCGGATTGCGGCGGGGAGCGCGGGGTCACAGCCCGCAGCGAGCGTTCACCCGCTCACCGTGGACGTGCTCCGTGAATTCGGCATCGATTGGAGCGGACGCGAGCCGAAGGGCTTCGAAGCCGTAATCGACGAAGACTGGGACCTCATCATCACGGTCTGCGACCAGGCGCGAGAGGCGTGTCCGACGTTCCCCGGCCGGCCGGCTCTCGCGCACTGGGGGATGCCGGACCCCGCCGCCGTTGTCGGCTCCGACGAAGCGCGCCGCCAAGCGTTCCGCGACACCGTTCACTACCTGAGCCGGCGCATCGACCTGCTGCTGGCGCTCCCTGTCGAGAAGCTGGAGCGACTCGCGCTCGAGCAGCAGGCGCGCGCGATCGCGAACCAAGCTCCGGTACCCGAGACTCGTCCGCCGCAGGGGTCACCTTCGCCGGCTACACGCTGACGGTATGCGTTACGCGCTGATCTCCGATATCCACGCGAACCTCCCCGCGCTCAAGTCCGTCCTTCGCGACATCGGCGGCCGCGACGCTGACGCCACGTACCATCTGGGCGATCTCGTGGGATATGCGCCGTGGCCGAACGAAACGGTCGCCCTGCTCCACGACACCCACGTCCCGGGCATCGCCGGCAACTACGACTCGACGGTCGGTACGAATTACAAGCACTGCGGCTGCAAGTACGAGGACCCGAAGCAGGAGGAGCAGTCGCACCTGTCGTTCGAGTGGACCAAGGCACACACGTCGGACGAGGTGAAGCAGTATCTCGCCGCGCTGCCATTCCGGATCGACCTCAAGCCGTTAGGCGGTCATACGGCCGGCCCGACCGTCGTGCTCGTGCACGGCACGCCGACCCTCAACACCCTCTACTGGACCGACGACCGGCCCGATTCATTCTGCACGAAGATGGCTCAGATCGCCGGCGCCAAGGCCGGTGACGTGATCGCGTTCGGCCACACGCACAAGCCGTGGCACCGCGAGGTCGAGGGCGTCCACTTCGTGAACACCGGCAGCGTCGGGCGGCCGAAGGACGGGAACTGGCGCGCCGGCTACGCGCTCCTCGACCTGGACCCGACGGTGCGGGTGGAGTTCGTCCGGGTGGAATACGACATCGACGAGGCGATGCGGGCCATCCGGGCGAGCGACCTGCCGGCCGACTTCGCCGAGTACCTGCGGACGGGCGGCAAGCCTGTGCTCGCGGAAGCCGAGAACCGTTAGGTGCGCACGGCGGACATGGAAATCCAGCGGGACTGGCGCCGCTACGCGGCCGAGGCTATCGGCACGTTCGCGCTCGTCGCCGTGGGTCCCGGGGCGGTCATGGTCTCGGCGTCGACGCACGCGTTCGGGCACACGGGCATCGCGCTCGCGTTCGGGCTCGTGATCGCCTTCGTCGTCGCCGCGACGGGACACCTGGGTGGTGCGCACATCAACCCGGCCGTCACGATCGCCTTCTGGTCCGTGCGTCGGTTCCCCGCACGGGAGGTTGCGCGCTACGTTGTCGCGCAGTGCGCTGGCGCCGTTCTGGCATCATTCGCGCTTCGGTGGCTGCTAGGCCCGGTTGGCAACCTGGGGGCCACGCTGCCCGCGATCTCACTAGGCCGGGCGTTCGCCGTCGAAGCCGGCTACTCCGCCATGCTGGCGTTCGTGATCATGGGTGTCGCGACCGACGAGCGCGCGCCGGCGGGCATCGCTCCGTTCGCGTTAGGCGCGACGGTATTTGCCGGCGCGTTGGTGACCGGTCCACTCACCGGCGGATCGTTCAACCCGGCGAGGAGTCTTGGCCCGGCGGTCGCCGGCGGCGGGTGGACCGCGCACTGGCTGTACTGGCTCGCGCCGATCGCGGGAATGGTCGTGGCGATGCGTCTGTACGAACTCCTTCGCCCCGCGTCCGCGCCGGCCGTGCCGAAGGACGTGCCACTCGGCGTGGAAGGACCGATCGAGCGGAGAGCCGTCGCCGCGGACTAGGCGAGATCGTTGACCTTGACAACGATCGCCCCGCCGTCATATCGTTGCGCATGGCAACGATCTACACGCCGGGGTCCGGCGATTCTGCTACCCTCGTGCGAGAGCTCGCGCGCCTTCACGTCCGGGCGCAACGGGCGACCCTCGCGTGCAACGAGGGGAACAACACGGCGTGCACCATCCTGACGGAGCTTGGACGCGCCCCGTCGATGACGCTCGCGCACCTTTCGCGCAGGCTGCGGGTCGATAAGGGGTGGACGAGTCGCGCGGTCGATCAGCTCGTCGCCGAAGGGTTGGTGCAGAAGGGGGCTGGGGAGAACGACCGCCGAACCATCGCGTTGTCGCTCACGCGAGCCGGCCGCGCCGAGCACCGACGCATCGAGGACATCCTGAACGCGCAGGTCGCTCGCGTCATCGAGCGCATCCCCGTGCGAGACCGGGCGAGCGTTTCGCGCACGTTGCGACTCCTTCACGACGCGTATGTGACCGAGCTCGCGGACGAGTCTACCGCAGGCGATGCGGCCACGTGCGCGACGCCGGCATGACTAGGACTGCGAGCAGCCGCTCCGTCACCGGCGCATCGCTTCGAGCTGCCACCGAAGGTGACTGGGCGGGAATCGAGTCGCTTCTCCGCAGCGCGGACCTCCCCTTGGACGGCGCTCGAGAGCACCTCTTGGGCTTCGTCGTCGCTGAGCGAGAGGGCGAACTCGTGGGGTGCGCAGCCGTTGAACGTTACGGCGACGCGGGATTGCTGCGATCAGTCGCCGTCGACCCACGCGAACGAGGGAGTGGCATCGGTGCCGTGCTCGTCGAGCGATGCATCGCCGACGCGACGCGCGCGGGCATGACCTCACTCGTTCTACTCACGACGACTGCTGAGCGGTACTTCCCGCGTTTCGGGTTCGCGGTCGTCAACCGTGCTAGCTTGCCGGAAGCGGTGCAGGCGTCCGCCGAGTTCCGCGGCGCGTGCCCGGCGTCGGCGATCGTCATGTCGCTCTCGCTCCCACGGCGTAGCGATGTCATCACGATTCGTCGCGCGGATCGTGACGACGCGCCGACGATCGCCGCGATCTACAACACCGGTATCAGAGGGCGCATGGCCACCTTCGAGACGCGCGAGCGATCCGCGGCGGACGTCCAGGCGTGGTTCGCGAGTGATCGCCACCCCACCCTCGTCGCCGAGCGAGACGGACGCGTCGTAGGCTGGATCTCCGCATCGAGTTACCGCTCGCGCGAGTGCTACGCCGGTGTCGCCGAGTTCTCGGTGTACGTCGATTCCGCCGAGCAGGGTCGGGGCATCGGCGATCGGCTCATGCGCGAGTTCCTTCCGACGCTCGAGCGGGCGGGATTCTGGAAGGTCCTCTCGCGAATCTTCCCCGAGAACGTCGCCTCACGCGCGCTGTGCCGGCGACACGGTTTTCGTGAAGTTGGCGTCTACGAGAAGCACGCGCGCCTCAACGGCGCGTGGCGCGATGTCGTGATTGTCGAGCGACTGCTCGGGCCTACCGTGGGCCCAACCGACGAAACGACGCGGGGCGCCTCTTGACACATCAAGAAGCGTTGATGTATCATCCAGCCGTGACGTTCGCGACTCCGCGCGCGCAGGACGCGCGCACCGCTGCCCACCTGTTTCACGCACTCTCGGACGAGACACGGCTTGCCGTGCTCGACATGCTGAGGGGCGGGGACCAGTGCGTGTGCGATCTCCAGAGCGCGTTGGACGCGGCGCAGTCGCGCCTGTCGTTCCACCTCAAAGTGCTCAAGGACGCGGGGCTCGTGACGGACCGGAAGGAAGGCCGCTGGTCGTACTACGCGCTCAACACGGAGCGCCTGGCCGAAGCGACCGCGCTGCTGGAGGACCTTGCGACCCCGACTCGTCGAGGGCGCGCGGTCCAGCTCCATCAGCTCGAGCGTCGGGCGAACGGCGAACGTGCGTCCAACGGCGTTTCGCGGCCGGCTCGCGGACGCGCGGGATGCTGTAGCTGAGCAGGTCTTTTTTTTTTGTTGTATAAATCAACATTTCTTGATGTATTGACTTCCCGTAGCAAGGCACCAGCTACCACCGATCGAGGAAGCCATGAGTGAAGTGAGAAACCACTCCCCCGCGAACGCCGCATCGTGTTGCGGCGACCCGACGCCGAATGCCGCCACGGGTGCCTGCTGCACGGACCTCGCGGCCACTTGCGGCTGCCAGACGAAGTCATCGCGCGTGGAGAGCGCTACGTCGACGCCAAGCGTCCCCGTCTCGAACGGCCGGCTTCCGGTTGCGGTCGTCGGCGCCGGGCCGATCGGCCTGGCAGCAGCCGTTCACCTCCTCGAGAAGGGTGAGCGACCGATCGTGTTCGAGGCGGGAGATACGGTCGGCGCGAGCATCCGTGAATGGGCCCACGTCCGGCTCTTCTCGCCCTGGAAGTACCTGGTCGATCCGGCCGCGCGAGGTCTCCTCGAAGCGTCCGGATGGTCGATGCCTAACGCGGAGACGCTGCCGACCGGGGGTGAGCTCGTCGAGCACCTACTCGAACCGCTCGCGCGCCACCCGAAGGTCGCGCCGCACTTGCGCTTCGGACATCGCGTGGTCGCAGTGAGCCGCCGCGGCTACGACAAGGTGAAGACCGCGGGCCGCGAGTCGACGCCATTCGAGCTGGTGGTCAGGAAGGCCGACGGTCGCATCGAGCGTGTGCTCGCGCGTGCCGTGATCGACGCCTCGGGGACCTGGTTCGCGCCGAACCCGTTAGGCGCCGCCGGTCTCGTCGTGGAGGGCGAGCGCGAGCACGCCGACCGAATCCGCTACGGGATCCCGGACGTGCGCGGCCGGGAGCGCGCTCGATACGCGGGGCGGCGCACGCTCGTCGTCGGCAGCGGTCATTCGGCCTTCAACGCGCTGCTCGACCTGGCCGCACTCGCCCATGAGGTTCCGGGAACGGACGTCGCGTGGGCGATCCGGCGCACGGAGACGGGCCTGATGTTCGGCGGCGGGCAGAAGGACCAGCTCGAAGCGCGAGGCGCGTTAGGCACTCGTCTGTCCGAGCTGGTCACGAGGGGTGCCGTGAAGCTCGTGACTGGGTTCAGGGCGGCACGTGTGGCGGAGCAGGGCGGCGCGTTGCTCGTGGAGAGCGACGACGGAACCCGCCTCGAGGGCATCGATGAGATCGTCGTGGCCACCGGGTTTCGTCCCGATCTCTCGCTCGCGCGCGAGCTCCGCCTCCGGCTCGACCCCTGGCTCGAGGCGCCGGAGCAGCTCGCGCCGCTCATCGACCCGAACCTGCACTCCTGCGGCACGGTCTACCCGCACGGCGCCGCCGAGCTGGCCCACCCGGAGAAGGACTTCTACGTCGTCGGTATGAAGAGCTACGGCCGGGCTCCGACGTTCCTCCTGCTCACCGGGTACGAACAGGTGCGCTCGGTCGCGTGCGCACTCGTGGGGGATGAGGAGGGCGCGCGCAACGTCGAGCTCGTGCTGCCCGAGACGGGCGTGTGTCAGACCGATCTGAGCGGCGTCGCCGGCGGCTGCTGCTCGGCCGGGGCGGCCGCGGGCGAGGCCGAGACGGCCGGGTCCTCGTGCGGCGTGCCGAGCGATGCGCCGCTCCAGATCGGTCGCAAGTCGGTCGCCGCGGGCGTCGCGTGAACGACGCGGGGCCACCGGTCACGTTAGGCGTTCCGGGGGCGCGCATCCCGGATTGCGTGCCGCGTTGGTGGCCCCGACGCTTCTACTACGGCTGGGCCATGGTGGTGACGCTCGGGGTCACGGCCACGGTCTCGTATGGGATTCTGTCGTACGCGTTCGCGGTGTTCATCACGCCGATGGGCGCGGAGCTCGGCTGGTCGAAGGCGCAGGTCACCGGCGCGTTCTCCGTCGCGCAGCTCGTCTCCGGAGTCGCTGCAGTTCCAATCGGCCGCTGGGTGGATCGGCACGGCGCACGCGGCGTCATGACCGCGGGCTCGATCCTCGCAACGGTACTTCTCGTCGCGTGGTCACGCGTTCAGTCTCTCGTCGCGTTCTACGCCGTGTGGGCGTTTCTAGGGCTAGCGTCGGCCGCCGTGTTGTACGAGCCGGCGTTCGCTGTGATCGCGACGTGGTTCCGGCGCGATCGCAGCCAAGCGCTCACGCTGCTCACGTTCATCGGCGGCTTCGCGTCGGTCGTGTTCGTTCCGCTCGCGACATTCCTGGTCGAGAGCTTCGGATGGCGGTCGGCACTGGTCTGTTTGGCTGCCGTTTACGCGGTGTTCACCGTCGCGCCGCATGCGCTCGTCCTGCGTCGACGCCCTGCGGACCTGCGGCTCTCACCGGACGGTCGCGCGTCCCGTGACGTGCTCGGAACGGCCGCCGTTCACCCCGAGCAACGTGGTCACGAGAATCCCGAACCGCACGTCACCGCACGTGAAGCAGTCCGAAGCCACGCGTTCCGCTGGTTGACGATCGCGTTCGCGCTCGCGGCGCTCACGACTACCGCGATTTCCGTGCACCTCGTGCCCCTCCTTCGCGAGCGCGGATACGCGCCCGGCTTCGCCGGAGCGGCCATGGGTGTGCTCGGGCTGATGGCACTACCAGGACGTCTTGTTTTCACACCGTTAGGCGGCCGGTGGTCGCGTACGACCGTGACGGCGTCGATCTTTGCCCTCGCAGCCGCGGCGATCTTAGTGCTGTTGGCAAGCCGCGGCGCGCTGGCTGTGGGGGTGTTCGTGGTGCTTTTCGGTGCGGGCTTCGGGGCGATTACCCCGGCGCGGGCAGCGCTGTTAGCGGAGACGTTCGGGGCGGCGAGCTACGCCGAGATCAGCGGCGTGCTCGCGCTCGTGCTCTCTGTGGCGAAGGCGGCGGCGCCCGTTGGTGCGAGCGTCTTGTACGGCCTGAGCCGCGCGGGCCCGGTGCGTGGCTACGATGCAGTGCTGGTTGTCCTCGTCGCGCTAACTATCGGCTCAGCGATCTCAGTCCTCGCGGTGACTGCCTCGCGCCGCGCTCAACGGTGACCACGGACAATGCTCGGGTGCGCGAAGACAAACAATCGTCGCGGACGGTTGGCTCGCGCCGCGGGGACGGGTCCTCGCGGCGTGCCGGCTGCGTCCTTTTCCGGGCCTTCCCGTCTCTATCTATAGGGAAGGATGCGGTGGGGGTGTCGCGCATCGTCGAGCCTGCAACGTCTGCTCAAGGAGTCACACATGTCTGCCGATTCACGCGAAGCATTCCGATCGCTCGCGATGACCGCTGTGCCCGTCGCTCGCTCTGCCGCCGCGCCCCTTGCATCCACACCGGCGGCGACGGTTACCCACCCTGCTTCGGCTTCGCCGGACACCCGCTCCGCGCTCACCAAAGCGACGGCTTGCTGCGCGCCCCAGGAGAAGCCGCGCTGCTGCGGCTCCGAGGCGAGGGCCGGCGGAGGCTGTGGCTGCGCCTGCGCCTGACCGGGGACGCCCCAGCCGAATTCACCGGAGTCAGTGGCGCCGCACGGGCTGCGGCGCAAACTTCCTGAACTGCGACAGAGGGAACCTTCTGTACTCGTGATGCGCTCATCCCCGCTACCTGCAGAGCCTTCCCGTGTGGCGCCGCGTGAGTCTGGCGACATCCCCACCGGCGTGAGTGATCGGCTCCCGACGTCGGCACCGACGGAGGCACGCTCTGCGCGAGTCTCCGAGCAGCTCTGGTACGATGCGCACGACCGGCTTACGGCGTTCGTGGCGCAGCGGGTCGACGACCCCGCCGACGTCGCCGACTTGGTTCAGACGGTGCTGTTGCGGGCACACCAGCACGTGGCGTCGCTTGCCGACGAGGAGCGACTGCTCCCCTGGCTGTTTCAGATCACGCGGAACGCGATTGCCGATTACTATCGTTCCCCGGCGCGCCGCCGAGAGATCGGTGATGTCGCACCCGACGGCGCCCTCGACTTGCCGGACGGACATCAAATCGCGCCCAGCATCTCACCCTCAGGTAAATCGGGCGCGCACCAACTGGGTGCCACCGCGCCCGACGACGCGGCGGCCCTGAGCGAGCTCGCCGGCTGCGTGCGGCCGCTGGTGCAGCAACTACCGCCGCCGTACCGTGACGCGCTTACGCTCGTCGAGTTCGAAGGTGTGTCCCAGGTCGAGGTGGCATCCCGGCTTGGCATCTCGGTCTCCGGCATGAAGTCGCGTGTGCAGCGGGCACGCTCGATGCTCCGGGACGGCCTGGTGGCGTGCTGCGACATCTCTCGCAGCGCTACGGGCGGTGTCCTCGACTTCGCGCCCCGGTCCGCCTCGTCCTGCAGTGCGGAAAGGAGTTGCGCGCCGGCCGCCGAGCTTGCGCAGGACACCGTGCCGCTGTGTCGACGGCCCTCGTCGTAACGCACCACGCGGTCAGAAGTGCCGGGCGATGGCGGCTCGCACGAAGCTGTCGCGCCGCATCACGTAGCCGAACTCCGGCTCGCGTTGGGCACCGATCAGGTGCGCCTCGCCGACCATTCGCCAATTGGTCGACCAGCGACGACTTGCTTCAAACCGAACGACGTTTGCACCTCGGGCCAGATCAAGCGTCCCGGCGACCATGAGCTCGGTCCCCGCCTCGTCATTGGGATTCCAACGAGCGGCGATGAAGAGGTCGCGATCGAGACCGGTCAACGTCCGGGCGCGGCGCTCGTCGAGCGTGAACTCCGCAAAGACGATGACGTCGCCGCCAGTGCCAGCGATGTTCCCGAAGACGTACTCGCCTCCGGTGGTCACCGCGCCGATGGTATGGTGGTGCTCTGCGCGGCGGATCGCCTCTGCCTTGATGAGGAGCGCTCCGAGAGTGAGTTGCGCGTCGAGCCCCGTCTGGTGCATGACGGCATAACGAGCCTGCGGCGCCGAGTCGTTCAGGAACTCGGGCTCCCGGCTGGTGCCCCAGAAATGCGAGAAGCCGATGTCGAGGGCGTGCGCGCGCGTGCTCCACCGACCGGCCCAGTCCACGCGGCGGCGCCCCGCCGCACTTTCGTACAGGGGCGTCGAGACGAAGGCCGGCGGTGGGCGGAAGCGGCTGCTTCCGAGACCGAACACACGTGGGCGGTGGTACGGTAGGGCGAGGACCTCGAGGGTGCCACCGGCGGTCGGCCCGGTCCACGCGATGCCCGGTTGGCCCAGCTTGGCGTCCATGTCCGGCGCCTCACGTTGGTCACGCTGATTCACCACGTCGACGAGCCGGTTCGACTCGGTCACACCCCAGAACGCCATGAGCATCCCGGCGCGCAACTGCCAGTCGGCGGGTTGCCATGTCCAACTCGCCTCTCGGAGCTCGAGGTGCGACCGGTCGGGGTCATCGACGTCGCCCCGCGCGAACCCTGTAATCGTCCACCGCTGCTTCCGTCGAGCTAGACTGCCGGCTGCCCGCAGCTCGCCACCTAACGCGGGATACAGGCGGTGCTGAGCGGTGTTCAGCCCCGCGTGCGGGAATAACCGGATCTCGGACTCCAGCCAGCCGGACAGCTGAATCGTCCTCGGCGCTTCGCCGCCCGAGGTGTTTACCGTCTGCGCCATGAGCGGGGCCATCCCGAGCCACACGCTCAACGACGCACCAATCAGCGCCGCCCTCACCGCCATATGTGCGGCAGCTCGATAGAGCCGTGCTTTGCCGGGACGCCTGCTCCGGTCTCGCTCGTGGTTCTGGTCGACGCGTGGTAAGGCACGGGCGTGGCGGAGATGGGCCGCAGCCATGGCTCACTGTACGCTGCTGAGACGAGCGACTTCGAACTGCGCCGGCGTTAGGCCGGCCTCCAGGCGGAACTCGCCGAAGTCGACGCGCGTGCGCTTGCCCGTCTGATGGTTCACCATCAGTTGTGCCCGCGCGCGCCAGAAGGGCCCGTACGCCTGATATCGCTCATACGTTAGGGTCTTGAGGAGCGCGTCCTTTCGGTCGTAGTAGTCGATCTTGATGGGGCGGTAGTGCTGCCGGTCATACCAGACGCGCTGCCGCGTGTACCCCGACTTCGGATCGGCCGGGAGGCGCTCCACCACAAAGGCGGGAACCCCGTCGAGGGTTTCCTCGGCGACGAAGCGGTAGCGGTACTTCTCGATCTCCTGGGACGCGAGATCCTCGAACGCGAACTCGCTTCCCATGAACGGGCCGGCCTTGTTGCTCGAGGCGATCCGCTTCACGCGCTGGACTGCGGGGAGATACAACCATTGATCATCCGGCCCGGACCCGTGGCTGTACGTAAGGACGGCACTCCCCTTCACGTCCGCGGGTTGGTCGAACACCACCAGCGTTCGGTCACCATCGCCCGCGACCTCGAGCATCGCACTCCGCATCTGACGCTCGCTGGTCTGGCCGTGTGCGTTGGTCAGCGTCATCCGAACCTCGACGATGCTGCTCCGCCAGCCGCTGTCGCGGCGGTCTGCCTCCCGGGCGATCGCGAGCCCGCGAGCACTCGCGTCGAGCGTCGACCGTTCGCTTTCCTGCGCCTGTACCTTCGTGGGGCCGAAGGCCATCGCGAGCGGGAAGCCACTGACCAAGAGCGCAATGGCGGCGGCGCGGCCGCGGAGGGCGAGCTGCGGCGCGAGCGCCGCGGGTCGGGCCCGCCGCTCCGCCAGCCACACGAGCAGCGCGGGCAGGAAAACGAGGTTGAAGAGCAGCGAGATCGCTATGGTGATGGCGGTCAGCTTCGCGAGGTCGAAGAAGAGCCCGAAGCTCGACTGCGAGAGCACGAGAAAGCCCGCGATGAGTGCGGCAGACGTGACGATTAGGTCCCAGCCCGCGGTGCTCAGCGCCTGCTGCACCGCCTCCCGCGCGCCCAGTCCGTGTTCCCGGACGGCGAGGCGGTACTTGTTGATGAAGTGCACGACGTCGTCGTCGATGATCCCGAGGGTCATGCCGGCGACGATGGCGAGGCCGCCGGTGATCTGGCCCTTCGCCAGCGCCCAGACGCCGAAGGCGGCCACGATGGGGACGGCGATCGCGACGACGCTGATCGCCCCATAGCGAACGCTTCGCAGCATGAGCGTAAGGAGCCCGGCAATGAGCAGGACAGACCAGACGGTGCCCGTGAGCATGCTGTGGATCTGACGGCGCACGAGGTGCGCGAAGATGAGCGGCATGCTGATGCCGTGCGTCGCCGCCGACGCCGGCCCGTGCTCGCGGAGCCACGCCTCGCCCGCCTCGGTGAGGGCGATCAGGCGCTCGCTCGGCAGGTTATCCACGGTCGCCACCACCCGCGTGGCGGACTTGTCGACATTGATTTGGTTGTTCAGGTCGAGCCCGTAGGGCAGTGACATCTCGTAGAGCAGCAGGTACTGCGCGGCCTCCGCGGCGTTCTCAGGGAGCCGGTAGTAGGCCGCGCTGTCCCCGTGCATGGCGCGGTTGACCCGCTTCGCCACCTCGTCGAACGCGCTGACGTGCGTGACGTTAGGCTGTGCCTCCAGCCACCCGCGGAAGTCCCGGAGGAGCGCCAGATAAGCAGGGTCGGTGATCCCCTCACTTCGGCCGGCACCGACCGAATACTCGATCGTGTAGATGCCTGTCAGCCGCTGGCTGAGGTAGTCGGTGTCCCGACGAAACCGAATTCGCGGGTCGAGATACTTCACAAATTCGTCATTCAGCTCGTTCCGCATCGCGAGCACGCTTGTGGCGAGGGCGAGCGCGCCGCCGCCCACGAGTACGAGGCGATGCTGGGCAGCGATGATGCGGCCGACGCGTCCGAGGAACGTGGCTCGGCGGTCACTCTCCTCCGCGCGCGCGGCGCTGAACGGCACCAGGAGCAGGAGTGTCGGCAGGGCGGTGAGCGACAGCGCGCACGCGGCCAGGACGCCGACGGCGGTCATGTTGCCCAAGTCGCGAAAGGGCGGCACCTCGCTGAAGTTCATCGACAGGAAGCCGACCGCGGTCGTGGCGCCGGTGAGGATCACCGGGACGGTGTTCAGACCGAGACTCTCCCGCAGCGCCTCGCGCTTGGATAGCCCGCGCGCCATTGCCCGTTGTGCGGCGCTCAGGATGTGGACGCTGTCCGCGACCCCGAGGGTCATGATCATCGTTGGCACGGAGGCGATCGGGGCCGTGAACTGGATGCCGAGGTACCCGGCCGCGCCCATGGCGGTTACGATGGCGAGCACGACAACCATCATGGTGCCGGCCGTGCCGCTCACGCTTCTCGTCGCCATGCCAACGACGAGGAGCGCGGCCAGGAACGTCAGTGGCACCAGGCTGCCCATGTCGCGCTGCATGGCTTCGCTGAAGCCGGCGAAGAGCATGGCCACGCCCGAGACGTAGACGCGGACGTCCGGATGACGCTGCCGGAAGGCGGCCAGGTTCGCGCGCACGACGTTGATGGCGTCGAACTCCTCACCGATCCCTTCTCCCGGGAGCCTGAGCGTGATGTTGACCGCGGTGATGTCGCCGCGGGGCGAGACGAGGCGCCTAACGAGCTGCGGCTCCGCGAGCGTGGTGGCGCGGACCGTCGCCAGCTCGGCGTCCGAGAGCGTCGCGGCGCCCCGGACCAGGTCCTCCACGAAGAGGTTGTCGCCGTCCGCACGGGTAACCTGGAAGTTCGTGATCGCGTCGACGCGGGTGGCGAACGGTACGCGCCAGCTCTCGGTCACGAGGGATTCGACCGCCGCGAGGGTCGCGCGTGAGAAAACGTCGCCGTCCGCGGGCTCGAGGGCGATGAGGATGTTGTCGTCCTTCGTGTAAGTGTTCTGGAGCGCCTCGAAGGCCGCGAGCTGAGGGTTCTTCTTCGAGAAGAACACCTCGTAGTCGGCATTCATCGTTAGACGTCGAGCGCCACTGCCGACGGCGGCAACGAGCAGCACGGCGACGACGAGGACGCGCCATCGAACGTCCGTGACACGTTGCACGAGACGGGCGACGAGCGGAGGCTGATGTGGACGCATGGTTGAATGTCCCGTGACCGGAGAGCGTTCGAGACCAAAAGGGCGCGGCTACAAGACTCAGCCGGGCACTTTGGCCCGGCCCCCTGAGCGCTATGTGCTTGTAGAGACGGAGCAGGCGGCGGAAAGACGCACCACGGGAGCTTCGGCGGACGTATCCGCCGCGGGTTCGCTAATCTGCCAGGGTCGCGGTACTGCAGGTCGGTCCTGCCCAGCAGCACGGGTCAATCCCGAAGCTGAGCACGCCCCCGGAAGCGCGCCTCGCCGGTACGCGACTCAGTCAGAGATGTTCACCGCGTTAGGCAACATCGGTACGCGGGGAGTCTGGGGACCCCCTCGTCGCCTGTCGCAGGGGACGTGGCCGCGACCAAGAAGGTGCCCTTCCTGGCGCCGCTTCGTCGTGGATTCGGGCATGGGGCCCAGGGGTATGGCCACCTTCGAGACGCGCGACCGATCCCGCGGCGGACATCGAAGCGTGGTTCGCGAGCGATCGCCATGGTGACCAGGGACTACGCTCGCCGTGCGCGAAAACGAATAATCGTCGCGGACAGCTCGCTCGTGCCGCCGGGACGGGTCCTCGCGGCGTTCCGGCTGCGTCCTTTTCCGGGCCTTCCCGTCTCTATCTATAGGAAAGGATGCGGCGGGGCTGTCGCGCATCGTCGATGCCTGCAACGTTCTGCTCAAGGAGTCACACATGTCTGCCGATTCACGCGAAGCATTCCGATCGCTCACGACGACCGGTGTGCCCGCCAGCCGCACAGCCGCCGGACCGGTTGCGTCCACACCGGCGACCGTGCGAACCAGCGCTTCGGCTTCGCAGAGTGCCTGCTGCGCGCCCACCGAAGCGACGACCTGCTGCGCGCCACATGAGAAGTCGCGCTGCTGCGGCCCCGAGGCGACGGCCGGCGGAGGCTGCGGCTGCGCCTGACAGGACGCCTCACCCGATTTCACCGTATTCGGTGGCGCCGCAGCCAATGCGGCGCAAACTTCGTTGAACCGTCGCGGATGGATTTCCTGTGTTCGTGACACGCTCGTCCCCGCTACCTTCGATGCAGGACGACCCCCGCGAAACGGCTGCACGCAGGGCCATCGATGCCGGCGACTGGCAGGCGGCTCGCGAGCTCTTCGAGACCCTAACGCGGGAAACGAACGCCCCCGAAGCGTGGGCGGGACTCGCCGAGGCGGCATGGCTGCAGCAAGACTCGCGGCTCATGATCGATGCCCGGCTGACTGCATATCGTCTCCATCGTGAGCGCGGCAACGACGTCGCCGCCGCGCGCATGGCCATCGCACTCGGCAACGACTTTCTCGACTTCCGCGGCGATGCCGCCATCGCGAACGGCTGGTTCAAGTACGCACGCCGGTTGCTCAAGCCGTTGCCACCGTCAGCCGACCAGGCGCGCCTCACCGTCTGGGAGGCGCGTCTCGCGCTGATCGGCCGGCAGGATACGGCCGAAGGCGCGCGCCTCGCCGAGGAATCGCTGCGCCTGGCGCGCGACAGCAATTGTCCGGACGTGGAAGTGCTCGCGACCGCGATGCTCGGGCTCGCACTGGTCATGAACGCGCAGCCGGATCAAGGGCTCGCCCTTCTCGACGAGGCGGCCGCCGCAGCGCTCGGCGGGGACATCTCGGATCCGTACGCGGCGGGGCTGACGTGCTGTTATCTGATCAGCGCCTGCGACCGTATACGCGACTACGACCGCGCCGCTCAATGGTGCGCGCGACTGCGCGAATTCTCCACGCGCCGGCGCTTTGCCATCCTGATGACCACCTGCCGCTTGCAATACGGGAGCGTGCTGATCTCACGCGGTGAGTATGCCGAAGCCGATGCGGAGCTGCAGGCGGCAATCGACGATCTCCGCGAAGCCCGACCAGTCCTCTTGCCGGCGGCGTACGCGCGACTCGGCGAGCTCCGTCGTCGTCAGGGCCGGACCGACGAGGCAGTCCAACTGTTCGAGCAGGCGGGCAGCCATCCGCTCGCGTTGCTCGGCGGCGCCTGGGTGGACGTCGACGAGGGCAATCTGACCCGTGCGTTCGAGAGGGCCTGCGCTTACTTGCGGCGCTTTCCGGAAGACGCGCTTCTCGAGCGGGCGCCCGCCAATGAGCTCCTCGTTAGGATTACGGCGGCATCCGGAAAACCAGCTAACAGCCAGCAAGCTCTCGCCGAGCTGGAGAAGGCGGTCCGGAAATACGAGCTGTCACTGCTACGCGCAGCGGTGCTGTCCGCCAAAGCCATTCTCGCGGCCGGCGATGGCGACGACTCACGTGCTGCGGAATTGATGGAGGACGCGGCCGCACTGTACGACAGCGCCGGCTTTGTTCATGAAGCGGCGACTGCCCGGCGCGAGCTGCAGAAAACCCGCACCAGCGTAGGCACGCCCTGCGCGCCGCTCACGCAGCGTGAGATGGAAGTGCTCGGTCTGGTCGCCAAAGGCTTGAGTGAGCGCGAGCTAGCGGACAAGCTGTTCATCAGCCATCACACGGCGCATCGGCATCTCTCCAACATTCGGCTCAAGCTCAACGCCACCACGCAGGCGGCCGCCGTGGCGCTCGCCGTTCGCATTGGCCTGATTTAGCCGCATGGCCCGATCGGGCCAGCCCGCGCGTTTCGAAAAAATGGCACTTCCAGGCGAAGTTGCAGCACTTCGCCACTCGTACCTTCGGCTCACGAATTCACCTCAGCCGGAGATACCTATGAAGAAATACGTGATCGAGCGCTCGATTCCAGGAGTCGGGTCGCTCAACCGAGACCAGCTGCACGCCGCGTCAACGACGTCCTGCGTTACCCTCGATGAGCTTGGCCCCGACATCCAGTGGGTCCAGAGCTTCGTGACGGAGGACAAGATCTACTGCGTTTACCTCGCCGAGAATGAGCAACTCATCCGCGAGCACGCACAGCGCGCCGGATTTCCTGCGGACAGCATTTCCGCAGTGCGCGCGATGATCGATCCCACCATGCGGTCCGCCGCGGTCGGCGCCGTCGCGTGAGTGCCGCCACGGCGACACCGCTCAATCACCCAACACTCGAATACTCGACTGAGACATCATATGACCCGCCTCACTTCATCCATCGCTCTTGCGCTCGCGATTTCCGCCACGCTGACTGCCTGTCAGGGAGATGCGGAATCGACCGAGCTTGTCATGGCGCCCGCATTTGCACGGTCCGCCAGCGACGCCGCGCCCATCACCGATGAGAAGCAGCTCGCGGCGCTGCGCAGCGTGACCGCGCGCTTCCACTCAATCGAGGCGGCGAAGCAGGCCAAGTACTTGACGCAGGTCACGCCGTGCTGGGCGCACCATTCCGCCGGCGGCATGGGCTACCATTTCGGCAACACCGATCTGTTCGATGCTACCGTCGATCTGTTGCAGCCGGAGACGGTCATCTACGAGCCGCAGGCTGGCGGCCACATGCGGCTGGTCGGAATGGAGTACATCGTTCCGCTGGATGCGTGGGCGGCTGCGAAGCACGATCTGAATGACCCGACGGATGTGCCGCAGCTCCTCGGCCAGAAGTTCACGCGGCATTCCTTCCTGCCAATTTTCAAGCTGCACATCTGGCTGTGGCGGAACAATCCGTCCGGCATGTTCGCCGACTGGAACCCCGAGGTCTCGTGTCAGCACGCTGAATCGACCGAGGTCTTCTAGCCATTGGTACGCGGGAGCGGGGCCGGGAATGGCGCCGCTCCCGTTTTCTCGCTGCCGCTCGCAGCTTCTGTGAAGCGGCGTCCCGTGTCAAGCACGGGGTTGTGCGTGACCGTTGTTGCTCCTCGGTTGTTGATCGTCTCGCCCGAGAGATGCCGCTCAGGCTTCTGTTCGCGCTCGACCATCGGCGAAAGACTCGCCGGCGCAGGGTGTGATCCGGGAACGGCGGCGCCAAACTGAACTTCGGCCTCGACGGCGGCCATGACCTGCGTCGCGCTCCCCCGTCCGAGTCGGTCATCTGGCGGGGGGGGGGACGGTGGTTCCGGCTCATATCCGATAGACGTTAGGCAACAGCAGGGGTGTGGGTGAGATGGCCCGGAGGCGGCCCGCCGCAAACGGCGTGTTGGTCCGCCACATGGCGTACAGGATCCCGGCGAGTCGGCGGGCCAGTGCGACGATCGCGACGCGCTTGCCGCGACGGGCGGCGATCTGGTCGGCCCACGCATTCAGCGACGCGAGCGCCGGATCGTTCGAGCGCCGGATCCGGCAGGCCGCCTCGACGAGCAGCCACCGCGTGCGACAAGGGAGGGCAGCAGGCGTTGCAGCAGACCAGCATCACGGTCAGTTGATGCTGGTCGCCGTGGAGCGCCGGGCCCCGTAGTCGAGCGTGCGCCACCGCGTGCTCGAGCGGCCGGCCCCGCGTTGCGGCCCGGGTGCTCGCGATTCGATGCAGCGGCATAACGTGACGCTGCAGCAGACGAGCGGTCTAAGGTGCGTTCGCGTTGCTCGCTCTAATTCATCCGCTCGCAGCTGAGCTTCGCGTTAGGTTGCTACAGCGTTCCACGGCAAGCAGAGGGCCCTGGACAAGAAGCACAGGCTGGAACGCGCTTCCGGTGCTCGGCCGATCTGGTGGGCCGAGGCGCTCAACTGGTCTACTGGCTCTGCTGGCTCGGGTCGATTGGGCTTGTCGTGTAGGTCTCGCGTCGCTGCGGCGTCGCCCGGACTCCCTCAGTGACGGGCCATCCCGGTGATCCTGCTGGGGGCTGGTAGGCCTGCCACGACCCGGCGACGTCCAGCGACCAATCCGACCGCGCCGGTCGAGGGTGACGCGAGTGTCTCGTCCTGCAGCCTAACGAGTACCACGCCCTCGCTCCTCGGCAGTCGAAGTCGTGGTGGTCGGCGTTCTCGCGCGGGTGATCCTCTCGCCGGCACGCTCAGCGGGCGCGCGCCGCGCGCGACCTCCGGGTTTGAGCCCGACGAGTCGCTCCGCCTCGGCGACCGGCACGCGGTGCTTGCAGACCGCGAGCCCGAGGAGGGCGTAGCGCACCCACGCCGGGGCGCCGAGCTGCTCGTAGCGGTAGACCGCGTTCTCGCCGAGGCCGAGGTCCGCGCTCAGCGCCTCCTGCGACTGGCCGAGGCGCGCGCGGAAGGCGCGGATGACGTGCGGCGGCGTCGACCGGTCGATCTGAACCATGCGGCCCTTGTTCTTCGGCAGGCGGTGGTCGCGGCGTTGGCGTGGACCTCGGCGCGGTCCCCGCCCCCGAGCTGACCCGCCAAAGCTACCGCGACGGCCCAGCCCGAGCGACGCGGCGGGGAACGCCCTCTCCGCCGATCCCAGTCGGCGAGCCCATGCGCGTTGGCAGCACCACCAAGGTGGTGGTCGCCGCGAGTACCACCATAGTGGTGGTTCTCCGCCCGGGCCATTACATTCGTAATCAGATGTTTGGAAGTCGTTTTCCCGTCCCAACCTCATCCTGGAGCAGTGTCGTGACCGCAGCATTTCCGTTCTTCCGAACGATCACTCGCGTCGTCGCTCGCGCCATTGTCGGCGCGCTGGCGCCCCTCGCCATCGTGCTGAGCGCGGCCTGTACGGCGGACCAGCACAACCCCACCGCGCCTGACGCAGGCGCGCGGCCTAGCATGTCGTCCGCGCTCGCCTCGTCGACCACCTTCACGCTCTCCTCCGTCACGCCGCCCATCGTGTGCACTGACGCCTCGGGCGCGACGACGACCGTGACCGGCGGCACGGTCAAGCTCTCGCCGAACGGCAAGTTCACGGCGACGTTCGCTACGGCGACCACGAGCGGCAACGTCACAACGACGTCGAGCTACACGGAGAAGGGCACGTACTCCGTGAGCGGCTCGACCGTCACATTCAAGATTGCGGACGGAGGGACCTACACCGGGACGCTAGCGACGACGGGGACCACGACGACGCTGACGATCGCCGATTACCCGCTGTGCGGCGCGACGCACACGGCCATCTTCGTGCAGGCCTGAGGCGGGACAGGTCGACGGCCAACTAGGAGCGCGGCCGACGCACGCTGGCTCCGCGGGCGAGACGCCGCCCGCGGAGCCTAGCGCACCTTTCCGCCGTGCTGCCGGAGGAGCAGCCGACGGGCCTGCGCCGGCGTGATCCGCCGCGACGCGACCGCGAGGCCGAGCAAGGCGTAGGCGACTGGCGGCGGCGCGCCGCGCAGGAGGCAGTCGTCGAGCGCCCCGTCCCCGAGCTCGAGCGCGCGACCGACGTCCTCCGGCGTAGCGCCCACTAGGTCGAGGAGTTCGCGTACGCGCTCCGCGGACAACGCGCGGGGCTCGCCGGCCGCGCGTCGCCTGCTGCCGCTCCAGAGCGAGCGCGCGCCGTCGGGCACCTCCGGATCCGCTGACTGGGCCATGGCGCGACACGTGTCAACTTCGTCAACTCCGCAGGCGCGCAGGCGCGCCTCGGTGCGAAGGATCCTTACGCGCGGCCGAGCCCCTCGCAATGGTGTCGAGGCGAAGTGCACGATACTGCCGGCCAACGGCCCCCGCTCGCGGGCGACCGTCGGACGGTTGGCGCGGCTCGCGAGCTCAGCAGGACAGGAGCGCATACGGCGGGGCGGGGGCCGGCGCGCGCTCCCCTACGCCGGAACCGGCGCGCATCTAGTGTTGCCAGATCGGCCGATGGCGCCGGCCTCCTTCGAGGCGGCTAGCGGGGTATCGCGCTGATCCTCCTCGGACGCGAGGAGAGACGCGCCCGGAAGCGTGACGGCGCAGCGTCCCCGCGTGTGTCAAATACCCGTGCCTCAACGCGATCCGCTGGATCGTCGCGGCGGTTCGTGGAATTTCCTGCAGGGCTCGGGCTCATCTTGCGGACTGATCGCCTTCAGACGGTTCACGCCACGTCGTAGCGCGCCATCATGTCGTGGTCTTCGTGCTCG
>JBKOYV010000174.1:0-19705 GCA_046725585.1 Gemmatimonadota bacterium
GACCACCATGTGATAACCATCCACGACTCCTGGATTCTCGGCCGGCGTCCGGAGTGTGCCAACGCCGAGGCTATCCATCTGGGCGAGCACGCGTCTCCAGTCCGGCGAGTGACCGTCAAGATTTCCTTCGCACGCGTCGACCGATTCATGCCGTCGAATCCTGCCGCACGCAAAGACGCGCGTCACGTACGCATGCATGCTTTCGGGATTATCGGTCGGCCTCCACTCGTTATCGTGACCCCACCAGAGGATCAGGTCCCCACGAACGTTCCCGCCTAACGTGCGCACCCGATAGAGCGTGTGAGGGATTCCGAGGCCGAACCCCGTCCAGACGCGGACCTCCCGCTCACCCGCCGGACGCGAGGTTGCGCGTAACGGTCGCAGACCAGCGGCGATCGCGGCGGGGTCGATGGCGAACACGAACATGGGGACGGCGTCGGCGCGCGACACATTCTGCGCCTCGATGTCTCTGACTAGCAGGGACGCTACGACTCCGACTGCTACCAACCAGCCTGTCCAATTGAGCGGATGACTCATCCGGCTTTCGATCGTTGAAGGCGAGGCGGAACAGCAAGGTTGCGGTCTCCAACGAGGGCGCTCAGCGAGACGTGAGCGACTCAAGCTCCCGAGGACCAACGGCCTCAGACCCCTCCGCGTATCCCAAGATCCACCCTGTACAACCTTACCCGGCCACGAGATGCGACTCCTCTCTCTGTCCGTCCGGGCGCTGCTCCTTGCCGCGCTCCCCTTCCCGCTGCTCGCCCAGCAGGTCGCCCAGAACACGACCCAGAAAAAACCCATCAGCCAGGCCGACTGGGACCGCTGGCGCTCCATCCAGAACCCGACCCTGTCGAACGACGGCAAATGGGCCGCCTACACGCTCTCACCCCAGGTCGGCGACGGCGAGTTCGTCGTCCGCGCCACCTCCGGCACCACTGAATACCGCGTCCCGGTCGGCTACATCGGCCGCCCGAACAACGTCCCCGGCGGCCTCCGCCCACCTCAGGCCCCACAGGGCGGCGGTCGCGGCGGCGGTGGACGATTCGGCGGCGGCGCCGGACCCGCCTCTCCCTTCTCCGCCGACTCCCGATACGCCTTCGTCATCGCCCAGTCAAATAAGGCCGAGATCGAAGCGCTCCAGCGCACTTGGCGCGCGGCCCGCGCCAACGGCGGCAACCCGCCTGCTACGGACACCGTCGGCACCCAGACGCTCGTCATCCTCAACCTCGCCGACGGTGGTAATACCACCAAGATCGCCGGCGTCCGCTCCTTCCGTCTCCCCAAGGACAACGGGAAGTGGGTCGTCTACTCGGCCCCCGACACCTCGCGCCGTGCGGCGGGCGACTCCGCGAACAGGGGCGCTGGTGGAGCAAACCGTGGTGGGGGGCGGCCCGGCGCGGGCGGTCGCGGCGCCCAGCGGCAGTACGGCACCGCGATCATCCTCCGCAACCTCGACACGGGCGCCGAGCAGAAGATCGACGACGTGCTGACCTACACCTTCGACGACAGCGCGAAGGTCCTCGCCTACACCGTGGTGTCGCGCGATTCCACCAAGGACGGCGCGTACATCCGCGACCTCGCGAAGGGAACGACGCAAACGCTGCTCGCCGGCCGCGGCAACTACCGCGCGTTCACCTTCGACCGCGCGCAGCAGCAGTTCGTCTTCACCTCCGACCGCGACGAGTTCGGCAAGCCTAACGCGAGAGCGACGCTGTACTACGGCACCATGAAATCCGGCAAGGCGGAAAGCCTCGTCGCCTCGAGCATGCTGCCGCCGAACATGCACCTGGCCGAGAACCAGCCGGTCACGTTCACGCGCAGCGGCAACGCGCTGCTCCTCAACATCGCACCGCCGCCCGTGGACTCGATCCCCGCCGACTCGCTCGTCGGGAAGTCTGTGTTCGACCTATGGCACTACAAGGACCCGGACCTCCAGCCGACGCAGAAGCTCCAGGTCGCCCGCGAGCGTAACAAGAGCTACCAGGCGATCTACAATCTCTCCACAAAGAAGCTCGTTCAGCTCTCGACCGACTCGATGCCTAACGTGCTAGTCTCCGACGACGGCCGCACCGGCATCGCCTCCACCTCGGTCGCGTACAACATCCAGCGCACGTGGGGCGACGACGGCAACGACGTCTACGTTGTCGATCCCGCCACGGGCAAGGGCAAGCTCATCAAACAGAAAATCTCAGGTCAAGCATCTCTTTCTACGGACGGTAGATACGTCCTCTTCTTCGACAACGGGCACTACTACACGTACGCCATGGCCACGGGCAAAACCGTTGATATCACGGCTCCCCTGCAAGGCGTCCATTTCGACCAGGAGACGTGGAGCACGCCGGACACGCCGTCGGCCTGGGGAATCGCCGGTTGGACGAAGGGCGACCGCTCGGTGCTCCTCTACGACCGCTTCGACATCTGGGAGCTCGACCCGACGGGCATGAAGCCGGCCGTCGTAGTGACGGACTCGTTAGGTCGCAAGGAGAACCTCGCCTTCCGCCTCGTCGACCTCGACCGCGGCGACGACGATCGAGCCATCGACCCCACCAAGCCGCTGCTGCTGCGCGCGTTCAGCGAAGCCACGAAGGCCAGTGGCTTCTACCGCGACAGGCTCGGGGCGACGCAGGCACCCGAGAAGATCGTCATGGGCGACCTCGCCTACGGCAATCCGCAGAAAGCCCGGAACGCCGAGGTGTACATGGTCACCAAGAGCACGTTCGTGGACTTCCCGAATCTCTGGGTCGGCCCGAACCTGACCACGCTCACGCAGATCTCGGACGCGAACCCGTGGCAGAAGGAATACAACTGGGGCACGGCGGAGCTCGTGACGTGGACGTCGTCCGACGGCGTGCCGCTCCAGGGCATCCTCTACAAGCCCGAGAACTTCGACCCGAGCAAGAAGTACCCGATGATCTCGTATTTCTACGAGGATCTCTCGGACGGGCTCCATAACTACATCCCGCCTAACGGGCGCAACGTCATCAACCCCACGCACTACGTCTCGAACGGCTACATCATCTTCGAGCCGGACATCCACTACGAGATTGGCTACCCCGGGCCGAGCGCGGTGAAGTCCATCGTGCCGGGCGTGCAGAAGCTTTTGGAGCGCGGCTACATCGATCCCAAAGGCCTCGGCCTCCAGGGACAGTCGTGGGGCGGCTACCAGACGCTGTTCATCATCACGCAGTCACAGATGTTCAGCGCGGCGATGGCCGGCGCGCCGGTGGTGAACATGTTCTCGGCCTACGGCGGCATCCGCTGGGGCACCGGCATCGCGCGCGCGTTCCAGTACGAGAAGTCGCAGAGCCGCATCGGCAAGTCGATCTGGGAGGCGCCTAACCAGTACATGGAGAACTCGCCCCTGTTCTGGCTCCCACGCATCACGACGCCGCTCTTCACCATGAACAACGATGCCGACGACGCGGTGCCGTGGTATCAGGGGATCGAGCTGTTCGTCGCGATGCGCCGGCTGGGGAAGGAGATGTACTTCATCGACTACAACAACGACGTCCACAACCCGGCGAGCCGCGCGAACCAGAAGGACATCGCCATGCGCATGCAGCAGTTCTTCGACACGAAGCTCAAGGGCAAGCCGGCGCCGGACTGGATGGTCCACGGCATCCCCGCGAAGGACAAGGGTCGGGATCAGGTCACCATGCAGATACAGGCTACTACGCAAGGAAACACCGTACCCGAAAGGCAAGACAGGTAACGAGACAGGTAACTGGTTACTGGGACCCTTCGCTTCGCTCAGGGCAGGCTGGTTACTAGGCGTTGAACACCCCCGGGACGCTTCTCTTGGCGAGGCATCCCGGGGTTCTCCTTTCTGTCGAGTCCGTAAGCGGGATTACGGGCGCTCCTTGCGTCTCACGCGTTCAGCGCGCACGCTCCACCTCCTATCCTGATGGCGACCGGTCTTCCAGACGCAGGAGGTCCTATGACACGAATGTTCGCCCTCTGTTTCCTGATCCTCGCCGCGGCATGCGCGGCGCCCGACCAACCCACCGGAGTCCAGCGCAGCGACTCACCCGCACGCGATCAGAACGCCATCGACCTCGACGGCCTCCCCGACCTCATCGTCGACAGCAAAACGACGCAGAACAACTGGATCATTCGCGTCGAGGACTTCCCCGCCGAATTCTGCAGCGTCCAGGAAGGAGGCGTGACACCGGGCACGCACACCGTCATCCGATTCACAGTAACCACGCCTAACGTGGGCAACGCCGACGTCTTTATCGGCAGTCCGCTGGCACACATGGACCCCAACGGCGACGGCAACTTCTCCGACCAGGATGGCCTCTTCGAGTTCGCCACGTGCCACAACCATTTCCACTTCCAGCATTATGCCACGTACGAGCTCATCGACTCCAACGGCAACATCTGGAAGTCGGCCAAGCGCGGCTTCTGCATGCTCGACACCGATCCGTTCAACGTGAACAACGGTGACGGGAGGTGGACTTACCGGAATTGCGGCACCACGGAGCGCGATGGCTTCCAGGGCATCAGCGACGGCTGGGCCGACACCTACGTCTGGAAGCTCGGTGGCCAGTACTTCGTGCTCGACGGGGGAGACGGTCAACCGGTGGTACCGCCCGGAGTTTACACCATACGCGTTACGGTCAACCCGCCTTACGCGCCGGACGGCGGTGGCAACTGCCCGCGCGTCAAGGACCTGACAACGGGACTCTGCCACCAGTTCGCCGAGAGCAACTACGCGAACAACGTCGGCGAGGCGCGTGTGATCATTGCCGACAAGCCCGGGCGCACAGGGTACGGAACGATCAAGAATGCGCCGACGATCACGGCGGCGGACGAGATCGAAGGAAAGTAGTAGGAAGCGGATAGGCCGCTATTTGAACCCTCGGGATGTCTCTCTGGCACGAGAAGCATCCCGGGGGGTTTCAACTGCGAGTCAACAGTTACCTGTTACCTGTCGCCCTCACGGCGCCACATTGAAGAACGTGATCACGCCGCCGTGCAGGCCCTCGAACGAGACGCTGGTCGTACCGGTCATCGTTCGAGGCGCCAGCCCGCCCATCGACAGTGTCAGATGGTCGAGTTTATACGTCGTCGATGCGTTCTCGCGCACGGTGACGATCACGTCATCGGCGGCGGCCGCCGGCGGAATCGACGCGATCGTGACGCATTGTCCGCCCGGCAACGACAGCGCGTGGAACGCGTCAGCGGGGCCGACCTGGTACTCGAGGTTGCCGGTCAGGCCCACCTTGCAGAGCGTCACCACGGCGTTGTTGAAGTACGTGACGACTGCCCCGTGCGTGCCCTCGAACGACACGGAGCCCGTTTGCCTCACCGCGCGTGGCTCCCCATCGCCCTGCTGCATCTCGATGTGGTCGAGCGCGGCGAAGTCCACGGGGTTCTCGGCGATGGCGACGATGACGTCATCCTTTCTCGCGGGATCGACGGTCGCGACATCGACGCACTGACCAGCGTCGACTCCGACGGTCTTTGTCGTGGCATCCGCGTCGGTCACGCCGACACGTACGAGGAATGTCCCTCCCGGCCCGAGCTTGCAGAGCGTCGTCACGCCGGGTTTGACGTTGTTTCTCGCCTCACCTCCCGGCGTGTGTGGGGTCGTTGCCCCTCCATCCGGCGGTGGCTCGGGAGTCGTTGGCGTGGAGTTGCATGCGTAGACTGCGACCGCCGCCGTAACGAGAGCCAAGAGCACGACACGTGACTGCGTGGATCCGGGTCGCCCGGCCATGTGGTTCGAGCGGGTAATCATGTTCCACCGTCCTGCATGACACCTCTGTGCCGACGATCGCGTCGGCGGCGACCTGACCTGATCAGGAAGTCGCGTTCATTCCTCCGAGCGGGGCGTTACGCCGCGGTTGGTGGTGAATAGGGCGGCATTCACGGTCGACATCTGAGCCCCTATGGGCAAGAGGGCTTTCGGCCAAGGCCCTCCGAGCCTCGAGGTTCAGGATGATCAGCGCGGCCGGCACGCACTGCATCCGCTGGGTCACGTTACCCATTCGCGACGATCGGCGCCGCGGCACATTGTCGACCGACGCGCGACGCTGCGCACCTTCGTCGACTACGCGCCTTCCAGGCGCTGCACATCTCAAGAATCTTCCCATGAAAGCTGCCATCGCCAGTACGCTGATCGGCCTCGCCTTCGTCGCTGCGGCCGCGACCGCCCGAACCACCGACAGCGCTTCCGCGACCCGCGAGCCCAGCCTCAACGACGTCCGCGCCGCGACTCAGCGCTTCCGCGACGTCAACGTCGCCATCGCCGAAGGCTACGTTCGCGACCCCGGCAACATGTGCGACGCGGCCGAGATGATGGGGAAGCCCAAGGAGCTCGGTGTCATGGGCATCCACTACTTCCGTCCCGACCTCCTCGGCATCACCGGGCCACCGAACCCGCGCGTGAGCGGGACCGGCACGCACACCGATTTCAACAAGCCGTCGATCCTGATCTACGAGCCCCAGGCCGACGAGACGCTCCAGCTCGTCGCCGTCGAAAACCTCGTGTTCATCAAGGCGTGGGAGGCTGCCGGTAACACGGCGCCGCCGTCGTTCCATGGCGTGCCGTACGACAAGATGGTCGATGACCCGAACACCGAAGTCGACGAGGCGCACCTGTTCGAGCCGCACTACGACCGGCACGTATGGCTCTACCGCGACAACCCGAATGGGGTGTTCGCGCAGTTCAACCCGAACGCGACGTGCAAGTATCACCGCGGCGGGGCACATAAGCACTAACGGCCGGGAACGAGGGGAACGGCGGCTGGTTGCTAGGTACTCATACTGGTCGTACTGGTCGCTGGTTGAACAGCAAGCCCTCGGGGTGCTCCGCCTGATAGATCGCGGGGCGTCCCGAGGGCTCGCCGTTCGTTAGGCAGCCGAGTCGTCGGCACTCTACATCACGGCCGCTTCGAATCCGTCACACCCGCTAATCGCGGTCACCTTCAGGTGCAGCGAGGCGTGCCTCGGGTGACCGCAGTCATCCAGCAGCTCCTCCGGAGCCTGGTGCCGAGTGCGAATGGACGTGATCTGCTCGGTTTGCGGATGCGTCTCGCCGAAATGGACACACAGGCCGCACTGTCCGTCGTGAAGCTGTTGCACGTCTCGCCTCCCTGGTGGGCTTCAAGCATCGAACGCCGCAATTTCCGCGCAGCGGGATTGAGAATCCTGTCGAGGCTGGTCGCAGCGCGCCGCGGACCGGGCGGTGCACCGTTACCTCCCTGGTACAGCCCGGTTGCCCCGGTCTGACTCGCGCGACCGATCGTCAGGCGACTCCAAGATTAGGGGATATCATGCAGTCAGCTCGACCGCCGAGATATCGAGTGCGGCCGCCCTCGCGAATTCACGGCAGCCGCCGCGTGCGAGACGCCGCTCTTGGCTGTTTCGTGGTCCGCCGCATCACCGACGACGCCGGCCGTGCGTGGCGCGTTCGGGAGTTCCATTCGCCCACCGGAGTTGGGCTATTCTTTCGCTGCGACGTGCCAGGCATCCGCGCGGAGACGCGGGCCGCCGTCGCGCCGCTCGAATCCCTCGACGACGAGCGGCTGGTCACCCTCCTGCAGTCCGGGGCCGAGTAGCCGTCGCGCTGAAGAGCCCCGCATTATGTTCGGACGATGCGGAGAGCAATGCATCGTCGCAAAAATGTCTGGTCGCTCATGGTGTGCGTCATCGCGGCGTGCACCGGGGGCACCGACAAAGCACCGGGCACCGCTGGGAACTCCGGCGGCAACGAAGATCGCCGAATCGTGGTGTTCAATGCCGGCAGCCTCGCGCTGCCGCTTCGCACCGCGCTCGACAGCTTCGCGGCCCGCGAGCATGTCACGATAGAGCAGGAGAACGCCGGCAGCCTCGAGACGGCGCGGAAGTTGACCGAGCTCGGAAAGCATCCCGACATCGTCGCGGTCGCCGACTACGAGGTCATTCCGCTGCTACTCATCCCGTCACACGCGACGTGGTACGCGAAGTTCGCCCGCAACCGTATGGTGCTGGCCTACCAGAGTCGCTCGCGCGGCGCGGCCGAGATCAATACGAACAACTGGTGGCAGGTCGTGACTCGCCCGGACGTTCAGGTGGGACGCTCGGACCCGAGCCTCGACCCCAACGGCTATCGTACGCTGCTCGTGTGGCAATTGGCCGAGCGGTTCTACGAGCAGCCCGGGCTCGCGCGGCGTCTGCTCGCGACGGCTCCGCCCAGAAACGTCAGGCCGAAGGAGGCCGACCTCGTTGGACTGCTGCAGGCAGGCGAGCTCGATTACATCTGGTCGTACGAGTCGATCGCACAGGGCGTGGGTCTCCCGTATGTGACGCTCCCGGAGCAGATCGACCTGAGCACATCGGCGGATTCGGCGGCGTACGCGGTAGCGTCGGTGCGTGTGGCGGGCAAGACGCCGCGCGACTCGGTCACGATGCGTGGCCAACCGATCGTGTACGCGTTCACGGTGCCGACGCGTGCGCCGCACCCGGGGATTGCGGCGAAGTTCGTCGAGTATCTCGCGTCGGCAGATGGCAAGCGGGTGATGCGTAGAGCGAAGCTCGACGTACTGGAGCAGTTCCAGATAGTCGGCACCGGCGCGCCATCCGGAATCGGGAATTGAAGCTACTCGCTGCTTGCAGCTGCCCGCTGGTTGCCGACGGCTGCGCGCTACTGCCGCTAGCTACGAGCTGCTGCTATTACCGCAACGAGCCTGACCGGACGACTGGTTCGCAGTAGTCAGTCGGCGGTGCCGAGTCCCCGGTCCTCAGTCCTATCCCCCAGTCCCCGTTCGAGCGGGCCTCATCCTGAGTACCAAAACACCCGCCAACACCGTCGCCACGATCGAGAACACGATCGGCCCGCCGAAGAAGAAGGACCAGCTGATCACGGCGATCCCGACACAGCCGAGGAGCAGGGCGATCCCTATGCGACGTGCCTGACGCGGGTCACTCTCGCTGAGTGAGCCGACCTGCCACGCAATCACGGCCATGAGCGCAAGCTGCACGCTGATCGTGAGCGCGAAGCCGCGGTAGAACTCCCAGTAGCTGCGCTCGAATCCCATGATAGGAAAACGGAATCCCTGCATGGCGCGGAAGACGCTCGCTTCGGCGGCGCCGCGCGTGACGTGCGGGACGGCCGTGCCTAACGTGTGACCTGCCGCGAACAGCGCGAGGATGACCGCGAGGGTCCGCCACCCGGCGCGAATCATGACGCCTCCGCCTGGTCCGCCCGCTCAGCGAATAGCTGAAGGAGACCAGTCCACCCGTTAGGCGCGCCGACTGCCGTGCGCATAGCGTCGCCGCCGGCGCCGTGCCGATTGAAGAAGCGATGGACCAGGTCCACCTGCGTGCCGCCGCCGGCTACCGGTGTGAACGAGACGTCCACTTCACTGGACTTGGCCAGACTCGGCTCGTACCCCCACTCGTGCGTGATCTGCCACGCCATCACGAACCGGTGTGGCGGGTCCCACACGAGGACGCTGCCCCAGTCGCACTCTGTCCCGTCCTCCTGCTCCGTGTAGCAGCGACCACCCGTGCGCTCTTCGATCTCCACGCGGCGCATTGGCGACTTCCCGATATGGTGCGAGCGTGGCCACCAGGTGTCGATCTCGCGCGTGAAGATCTCGAACGCGCGCTCGGGACGTGCTCGAACGGTGACGCTCTTTCGGACTGGCAGGTCGTCGGCCGACTGCCTTTGCTGCGCGGCGTGGGTGGGCTGGGTCTGCGTCATCGGTCGTCTCTCGCGGGTTCGGCGTCCGCCTTCTGCTTGAAGGCGTCAAGCGCGGTGGTCCAGAACCGATCGAGGTAATCGCGAACGGATTCGAATCCAGCAGGGTCGAGCTGGTACAGCCGCCGAGTGCCTTCGGGGCGATCGCTCACGAGGCGCGCGTCCTTCAGGATCTTGAGGTGCTGCGAGATTGCAGGCCGACTGATCGGGAAGGCCTTGGCGAGCGCTCCGACGGGCAGAGGCCCCTTCCGCAGTTGGCTGAGGATGGCGCGGCGAGTGGGGTCGCCGAGCGCGTCGAGCTGGGAGCTTGAGTAAGTATTCACTTACGGTAAGTATACACTTACATATGCTTCGCGTCAATGTGCTTGGTTTGGGGAGCCAAACATTGCGTCGATAGCTCGCGCCAGTTGCATCGGAGGGCTGCCAGCATCGACCTCGTAGCCGTCCTCGACGAGCCAGATTGCCGACAGGACCGCCTGCGCGAAGCCCCAGCGCAGCACGCGGTCGGCATCGAGTTCGAGGCGGGTAGAAAGCGTGCTGACGCGCTTTTCAATAGTTGTGGGGTCCGCGAGGACGGTCGGGAGCTCTGCGGGATTTCGAAGCGAGGCGCCCACCTCGTACTCGACCTCGCCGACGACGCCCTTCGGGTCGATCGACACCCAACCTCGCGTCCCGCCGTCGAGGATGTTGTAGTGGTGCAGGTCGCCGTGGAGGAGCCGAGTTGGCCCCTGCGTCTCGCACAGCCCGGCGTACATTGCGGCGGCGCGGTGAACCATGCCTAACGGGATTCGAGCGTCACCGAGGGCCAGGTACCAATCGAAACCGCGTCTCCAATCCGCAACCGTTGGGCACAACACGGGCGGCGGCCCAGGCGTCATCGCGCCGATGACATCTGCAAGAACGATGGTGGCGTCGTCGTCGCGGCTGCGTCTCGTGAGCTCGACCAGTTCCCTTCCTGGCGCGAGGCGCTCCAACAGCAATGCGCCTTCCGTGGACTCGAGCAGGCGAACCATACCGCGCCCGCCGAATGCGCTCACCACGTCACCCGATCGCCATTCGTCACCTGGTCGCTTCACGACCTTGAGCACGACCGGCTCGGCGTCACGGTGCCCGAACGCGATCAGCGAGCTTTCGGTCTCGACCGACGAGTCGATCTCGACGCTCCAATGCAGGGCCAGTCGAGAGGCGCGAGCGTGGACCCCATCGTCGGAGTCCGCGACAAGAAGCTCGGTGTTCAGAATTCTCCAGAATTACGCCGACGCGTTAGGCATCGTCGCCGCGTCGGCGAGCTGATCGTTCGGCTCGAAATAGATCACCGGTCGAATCTCGTACGCCCCGCCAGGATTCACCGCGGCGAGCTCCCGCGCGAACTCGATCACGTCGTCCGGCGAATCGAGGTCGACCACGTAGAACCCGAGGATCTGCTCCTTCGTCTCGGCGTACGGGCCGTCGGTGACGAGAAACGGGTCGCGGTCCTTGCGGAGCGTCCGCGCGGTCGTCGTCGGACCGAGCCGGGCGACGGGTCCGAGCTTCCGCTCGCGGGCGAGCCTCTCCTGCACCGCGATCAGCTTGTCCATCACGGCATCGTCCTCTTCCTTCGTCCAGGACGTGACCATCTTCTCGGAGTTGTAGCAGAGAATCGTGTAGAGCATTGGCGTGAGTCGACCTCGAGAGAGTTGCGGCGCTAGGGACGCCAGCCGCGCCACTGGGCGAGGGTCATGGCGATCCCGATGACGAACAAGGTACCGAAGATGACCTTGTTGTAGCGCGCCAGCCAGACCGGGAGAAAGATATCGAAGTTTGCACGCCGGTCGGTGGTGTACCGCGCCGCGAGGTCCGTCAATGGACACGTGAAGCGATTCGCGGCCAGTACTCCCACCTCGATCATCACCAGGCCGATGACCCACCCTGCCCGCTCGATGTCACCCTGCCACGCAAGGAGTGGCACCCACAGGACGCACGCGGCGAAGAACGCCCACACGATGGTGTGGACGATCCTGATCGCCTTCAAGGCCGGCGGGTCAGGCGGCCTGCCTAACGTTACTCGCATCCGACAGCCGCTTCGCGTTACTGCTCGCGACGCAACCCGTCGGCGCCGAGAAAGGCCAGCCCGATCCCCAGCCAGAACGCCGCTCTGAGCCAATCCCGCGTCTGGAACGCCTCGAGGAGCGAGACCCCAAAGAACAGCAGAAAGATCGTAACGTTGGTGCCCCGGAGAGTCTGCATGACGCCTCCATGCCGAAAGGACCGGACTGTGGCCAACGGCCCGAGATCCGGTACACCAACTATCGGCGAGACGGCGCCGAGTCGCTGTCGGGCAAACCCAGGTGGGCTTCGGCGAAATCCCCTACCCGCTCGGCAAACCGATCAGGCCGCGTCCCCGGTGGCACTCGCCGGCCGCCGCACGGGCGCCCGCCGGAGAACGATCCATCCCACCGGGATGCCCACGGCGATGACCGCGGCGCTCGTGAGCGTTTGCACGGGCCGCGCGACGGCGAACAGCACGACGATTACCGCGACGAGAAGGAGGAACACGATGATTGGGAGCGGATGGCCCGGCGCACGGAACACGGATGGCGCGTCCTGCCCTCGCGGAACGACCAGGATCGCGGCGGCCGAGAGGCCCAGGAAGAATACCGCCGCCGGGACGAAGTAGCCGAGGATCTGGTCGAAGGTACCGAGGGTCACGAGGACGCACGCGAGCACGACCTGAACGAGCGTGGCGAGCGGCGCCGACTGACGCTGGGGATTGAACTGCACGAGTCTTGTCGGGAACACACCGCTCCTCGCCATAGCAAGATAGACGCGCGGCGCACCGAGCAAGACCGCTGCGAGACTCCCCGCGACGGCGATCACGACCGCAGCGGCGAGGATCCGCCCGGCGGCGTTGCCGAACAGCGCAGAGCCTAACGCGACGACGAACGCGTCGTCCGTAGCCGGGGCGCCGCCACGCAGCACGTGCATGAACGCGACGCTCAAGCCCGCGTACACGAGCGTGACGACAACGATGCCGCCTACCAGCGCGATGGGGAGCGTACGTCTCGGCTCCACGATCTCCTCGCTCATCTTGCCCAGGTCCCACCATCCGCCGAACGCGAAGAACGCGCCCATGAGCGCGCCGGCGAGTATTTGAAACGACGGCATCGCAGCCGGGGCAACTGTCGTAGTCGCGGTCGTGTCACCGACGCTGCCGCGCAGGAGCACAGTTCCGATGAGCACGGCGACGACACCAAGCTTCGCGGCCGCGGTCCACCGAAGCACACGAGCGCTATTCTCCACGCCAACGATGGAGGCCGCCGACATGGCGAGGATCGCGATGATCGCAACGACCGGCACGAGTGACGCTGAGGCGCCGAACAGGGCGAGCAGGTACTGGGCAAGACCGACGGCGAGCGCGGCCGTCAGTCCGGGGTCCATCACCAGTAGCGACATCCACCCGTACACGAATGCGGTGCGCTCACCGAACGCCTCGCGGAGAAAGACGAACCCGCCGCCGGCTTCGGGGAATCGCGTCCCGAGCTCTGCGTAGCACAGCGCGCCGGCAGCCGACAGAAGGCCAATGAGCGCCCAGACACCCAACACCCATGCGGGACTGGCGAGCGTCCGCACCATCCCCGCGGGTGTGAGGAATATGCCGACGCCCATGACCTCCGCGACGATCATCGCGAGGGCAGCCCAGACTCCGAAACGGCGCCGCAGCACGCTGCTCAACGACGCACCATCACCTGCGCGCTCAAGGCCAGGCTCACCCCGTTCGTCCACCCGAACCCATCCTGCGTCGGGTACTCGCCGCCGCCGGCTCGTCGCGACATGTCGGTGACGTCGTACTTCTCCGTCATCTTGCCCGTCGCCTGATAGGTGCGGCGGTTGAGGGCGAGCCAGCGAGCGCGTGCGGAATCGGCGAGCTCGGCGCGGCCGTAGCGACGCACACCTTCGATCGTGAGCCACTGAAGCGGCGGCCACCCGTTAGGCGCGTCCCACTGCTGGCCCGACACGATGAGCGTCGTGACGAACCCGCCGGGCTTGTAGAAGTCGCGCTCCAGGCGCACTGCGACGGCCCGACCCTGCTCGGGCGTGGCGAGGCCGAAATACAGCGGCGACGAAGCGGCGAGCGTCGGACGATCCAGCACGCGCGCGCCAGTCCGCCACCGTACATCATAGAAGAACCCACTATCGGGCTCGTACGCCGCCGCCAGCAGCGCCTGACGACGCGCGTCGGCCGCCGCGTTGAATCGGCGCGCGGCGTCCGCATCGCTCTGCTGACCGCGGAACGCATGCAGCGCGGCGATCGTGCGCTCGGTGTGATAGAGCAAGCTGTTGAGATCGACGGGAACCAGCTCCGTCGTCTCCAGCGAGCGCAGGTCTTTGGGGTCGCGCATCCAGCGCGTGGAGAAGTCCCAACCGCTCTCCGCCGCGGCGCGTGTGTTCCGATAGAACAGCTCCCGCTGCGCGTCGGGCAGCGTCCGCCCGAGCTCGAAGTCCGGCTTGTAGGATTCCGGCCTCGGGTCGGAGCGGTCATCCCAATAGCGATTGAGCACGGCGCCGCTCTTGAGCCTAACGACTCTCCGGTGCGCGTCGCCGGGCGCGAGCTTGTCGGCGCCTTCCATCCAGAACGCGTGCTCGAGCTCGAGCGCGTCCAGGTAGCGCAGCGCCTGGCCGGTGTCAGTGGCCGTCGCGTAGAGACCGACCATCGCGCCGAAGTAGGGTGGTTGGCTCCGGCTCAGGTAATACGTGCGATTCCCGTTCGGGATGTGGCCGACCGTGCGCACGAGATGCGCGAAGTTGTCGAGCATGCTGCGCACCAGGTCCGCCCGGCCGCTCGCGATGAGGCCGAGCATCGTGAAGTACGAGTCCCAGTAGTAGATCTCGCGGAAGCGGCCTCCGGGGACGACGTACGGGTACGGCAACGGAATCAGCGATGACCGCGCGTTGCTACTGTCGGGAACGCGCGTGAGGGCGGGCCACAGCGCCTTCGCGTGCTGCTCCATGTTGAGCGACGTGTCGGTCTTGACGTCGGCACCCGCGGCGCGCGGCATCTCGAAATGCTTCTCCACGAATGCGCGGAGAGTGAAGCCGGGAGCCGACCGTTCCGTCGCGTACACCGCAGTGATCTGCGCGGGCGTCTCGAGGGGCCGAGCGTCGACGAACGTCTTCGAATCCGGGAACAGGCCGCCGAGCTGCACGTCGTGGAACAGCCCGTTCAGCGCGCGCGACGGCTCGTAGACGGTGGTCTGTTCCGGGGCCCTTGGTGCGGCGGCGGGGGTCGTGGAACGACAGCCGACCCCCAACAACAGCGTCGCCGAAAGCCTAACGACGACGGTCAGCGCACGGGAGGACAGGCCGAGCTCACCGAATGTAGCTGCCCTTCGCGCTCCGCTTTCCGCCGGCGCGGTGTGCCTCATCCGAGAGGCGGTGGACTCCACTGGCATCGATCCAACGATTGTAGAAGTTGAACAGCGAACAAACGGTGATGGCGTAATACAGTTCCTCGTCGGTCCATCCGATGGCGCGGAGCCGCGCCGTGTCCTCGGCCGTGATCGTCGTCGACCGGTGATTCACCTGATCGATGAAGGCAAACAGGGCCTTGTGTTTGTCATCCAATCGGGATGTCGAGGGATCGCGCAGGACTTCCTGCACGAGCGCCTCGTCTTCCATCAGCTCCGCCGCGACCGCGGCGTGAGAAGCAATTCAGAACGGGCAGGCGTTTCGCGTGGACGTGTATGCCGCGATCAGCTCGCGCACCCCCGGGGAGAGCGGCGCGGGCTCGCGGAGCACGGCCTGCGTGAAACGCGCGAGGTGAATCGTCGCGTCTGGCTTGTAGGCGAAGAGATGCCAGATCTGGGGATACTCCAGCATTCCGGCAGTGCGAGCCTGTTCAATGACGCCCTGCCAGCCGCTGGGCTTCGCATTCTGCTCGACATCGGGCAGAAACATCGGGTCCATTAAGTCACCTCCAGATCAGTGCCGACATTGTGAGACTGCGCGACCAGGCCCACCGGATTGATCTCGCAACGAGCCGTGTAAGAGGGTAGACGGCAGACAACCCTCCGTGACGAAGTTCTGGCTCAGCGGAAGACGATCCACAACACCCCAATGACTGCCGCCAGGGCGATCGAGGTCGCGAAGTCCGGCAATCCGCCACGCTCGCGCACGGCCACCGGTGCCTTCTCCTTCGTCTTCCGCGTTAGGCCCTCGATCTGCTTCGGGTCGGGTGCCGGTGTGGCCAGACTCACGCCAACGAGAATCAGCGTCGACAGCACGAACAGCAACGCCGCGAAGTGCAGGAAGTTGATCGTGGCCAGCCACATCCACACGCCGCCCGGCGCGAGGTGCGCTCGGCCCAGCTCGAGCCCCAGGCGCAGCGCACCCAGCACGAACCCGACGAGCAGCGCCGACATGGCGCCGGTTCCGTTCAGGCGCGGCATCAGGACGCCTAACAGGAAACACGCGGCAATCGGCGGCGCGATGTACGCCTGCACGCTCTGCAGGTAGATGTAGAGCTGCGGCGAGATGTATTTCATGAACGGAATCCACGCGAGCCCGAGCCCGACGAGGACGACCGTCGACATTCGGCCGACCTGGACCAGCCGCTTCTCGGTCGCGTTAGGATTGAGCTTGCGGTACACGTCCCACGTGAGCAGCGTCGAGCACGAGTTGAACGCTGACGCCAGTGAGCTCATGAGCGCCGCGAGCATCCCCGCGAGGACCAGTCCCTTGAACCCCGCCGGCAGGAGCCGGGTGACGAGCGCCGGATACGCCGAGTCGGCCTGACCGCGCACGTCGGTGTATAACGCGGCCGCAATCATCCCCGGCAGGACGAAGATGAACACCGGAAGGATCTTGAGATAGCCGGCGAAGATCGTCCCGCGCCGCGCGTCAGCCTCGGTCTTCGCTGCGAGCACGCGCTGCACGATGTGCTGGTCCGTACACCAGTACCACACGCCGAGAATCGGTGCGCCGAACACGACCCCGGTCCACGGGAAGTCCGGATGATTCACCGGCTTCCACATCGAGAAGAAATCCGCGGGCAGCTTGGACTCGAGCCCGGACCACCCGCCGGCGGCGTTGATGCCGATGAACATGAGCGCCGCCGAGCCGAAGATCAGCACGACCGCCTGCATGACTTCCGTGTAGATGACCGCGCGAAGTCCGCCGAAGATCGTGTACAACCCGGTGATGACAATCAGCACGGTGGCGCTCGTCCAGATGTCGAGCCCCGTGACCGCCCGCATAACGACACCGCCGGCGAATAATGTCACGCTGATCTTCGTCAGCACATAGCCGATGACCGACACCCACGTGAAGTACCATCGTGCGGCCGGGTTGAAGCGCCGCTCGAGGAACTCCGGCATCGTGTACACGCCGCTCCTCAGATAGAACGGCACGAACAGCCAGCCGAGCAGCAGCAGCATGAAGCAGGCGATCCACTCGAAGTGGCCCACGGCGAGGCCGCTCGCCGCGCCTGTCCCCGCGAGTCCGACGAGATGCTCGCTCCCGATGTTCGATGCGAACAGACTGGCGCCCACCGCGAGCCAACCCACATCGCGCCCCGCGAGGAAGTAGTCGGAGCTGATCAGCTTTTCGCGGCGTGCCGCCCACAGCCCGATTCCGAACAGAATCGCGAAGTAGCCCGCGATGACGACGAGGTCGAGTACCGGAAGGTTGTTCATGGCTCGGGACGGAGGATGAGGAGTGTTGCGTTGTTTCGTGCGACGGCGATGACCAAACCATCTGACCCACCACCTGCGAGTCGAACCAACTTCATGTCCCGTACTTCCCCTTCGATGCCGAGATCGCTCGCGTTGGCCGACGTGAATCGACCATCACCCAGCCCCCGCAGCAAGACGCCGGAGCTGGCGTCGTAGGCCCCGAGGACCGGCTGCACGCCGTACAGGTTCCCGGCGAGCAGCAGGTCGACGTGGCCGTCGCCGTCGAAGTCTCGCGCCACTGTCGCAAACACCGGGGCGAACTGTGCCTCGACGGGCAGTGCCTGGAGCTTGTACGTCCCGTCGGGCTGGGCGATCGCGACGGAGCTCGCGAATACCCGTGCCTCGCGCACGATGGCCTGGCTCAGGTCCGCCGCCGCAAAGATGTCTTCCACGCGGCTCGCCCCGAAGCTCGCGTACGACGGGTACTTGCTGCGGAGCGCGGGGATCAGCCGGACGAGGTCATCCCGCCCCGCAACCGGGTAGCTCACGCCATGCTTGTAGAAGGTGAGTATCTGCTGCAGCGTCCCGTTGTGGGCGAAGTCGGCCACGTAGAGCCGGGCCGGTTCGTTAGGCGACGCCTTGAGGTAGGAGTTGAGGCCGAGGTTGCCGAGCATTAGGTCGGGACGCCCGTCGTTGTTGAAATCCGCGGACTCGACCGTGTTCCACCAACCCTCGGTTTTCGCGAGCCCCGACTCGGCCGTCTTATCCACGAACCGCCCATTCTCCTGCCGAAACACGCGCACCGGCATCCATTCGCCCACCACGACCAGGTCGAGCGCTTTGGTCCCCGGCCGCGGAACCCACGTCGCGGACGTGACCATCCCGACGTCGCCCAGGCCGGGTGCCAGCTCGTCCGTCACTTCGGTGAAATGGCCCTTGCCGTCGTTCTGCAGCAGGTGGCTGCGCGGAGTGGCGCCGTACTTCCCGGCCACCACGCGAGAGCCAACGAAGAGATCGATGTCGCCGTCGCCGTCGAAGTCGCCCGGAACCACACACGACCCGTTGTCGAACAGGGCCGGCAGCGCACCCGACGCCTTGTGAAAGGAACCGTGGCCGTCGTTGAGGTAGAGGCGATCGAGCAGCGCGTTGTCCTGTCCCGAGAACTCGTTGCCGGCGGTCACGACATAGAGATCGAGGTCACCGTCGCCGTCCGCGTCGAAGAACGCGGCGCCCACGTCTTCCGCCAGGCTGTCGGCGGCGATTGCCGGCTCGGGGATGGGACGGAAGGTTCCGCCCTTCTGTTGCACAAGGAGGGTGCCCGGCTGCCACTTGGCGCCGCCGACGTAGATGTCATCGAGCCCGTCGCCGTTGACGTCGCCGACGGCGAGGGCAGGCCCCTCGGTCGACAGGCGGTGCGGCATGAGGGGCTCGCGGCTGTAGTCGAGGAACTCGTTCTCGTGGTGCCTAACGTCTACTCCCAACTTGGCCGTTACGTCGGCGAACACGGGAGACGGGAGACGGGAGAGCGCCACGCCAGCACTATCCTGCCACAGCGTGACCATTCGGTTGGCGGTGACGTTCGTCAGAACCTGCGTGCGGCGGTCCGGCCAGACCACGATCAACGAGTCGACCTCCTTCGCCGACCCGAGCCCGACGTGCAGCCGAGGGTCGACGGACGACTGGAAGCCGCGCGTCAGTTCCTGCTCGAGCACCTGCATCGTGCCCTGCTGCTTCACCGTCACGCGCGCACCGATCCCCGACGTGTTCCCACTAACGCCGCGCAGCTCGACCGTCAGGTAGCCGTTGCCGTTCACCGTGCGCGCGTGGTTACGGTAGATCGCCGCCGGCGCATTGATGCGGTTCACCACGAGGTCGAGCGAACCGCTGTTGTTCAGATCCACGTAGGCGGCGCCGTTGGAGAATCCCGGCTCGGCCAGCCCCCACGCTTCGGCCATGTTCGTGAACGTCAGATCGCCGTTATTGCGGTACGCGTGGTTCGCGAGAGGGATCTGCGGCATGCGTTCGAGCAGCGGCAGGTTCTGCTTCGTAATGCCCTTCGCGAGCGATGCCTGCACCGCCTCGTTGCCGACGTAGTTGATGTAGTCGAGATCGTTAGGCCGCCGGTAGATCCCGCTCGTGATGAACAGATCCTTCCGCCCGTCGTTGTCGAGATCGGCGAACAGGGGGGCCCAGCTCCAGTCCGTCGCGAAGACGCCGGCCAGGTAGCCGATCTCGCTGAAGTGTGCCGCCTCCCCCGAGCGCAGGGCCTGCCCTGAGGAGCTCAGTCGACGAACGGCCTGCCCAGAGGAGTCCCAGCGACGAACGGCCTGCCCAGAGGAGTCCCAGCGACGAACGGCCTGCCCAGAGG
>JBKOYV010000081.1:0-15361 GCA_046725585.1 Gemmatimonadota bacterium
GCGCGCGATTCCTCGTTGCCGGATCGGTGCTCTTCGCCTGGTCGGTCGCGCGTGCGCGGCGTCGTCGCGCCGACGCCGAGCCACCGCAGCCGGCCGAAGTCACCCGCCGGCGGTGGCGCGACGCGTTCATCGTGGGTGCGCTGCTCATCGTTGGCGGCACGGCGCTCGTGGGATGGGCCGAGCTCTCGGTGCCGTCCGGCATTACGTCGCTCATTCTCGCGACGACGCCGCTCTGGATGGTGCTCATGGAGAGCGCCATCGAGTCGAAGCGTGCGCCGGCCCCGCGCGTCATCGCCGGCGTCGTCGTCGGCGTCATCGGCCTCGGCGTCCTCGTGGGCCCGTCGCTCCTCTCGGCGGATGGCGAGATGGACTTGTTAGGCGTCGCCAGCCTCGTGCTCGCCGCGCTCACCTGGTCGGCCGGCGCCATGTTCTCGCGCCGCGCCGCGGCGCCACCGTCGCCCGTACGCGCGACCGCGATGCAGATGATTGCTGGTGCTTTGCTCTCGGTCCTGGTAGGGTTCGTCATCGGCGAACATCGCCAGCTCACGTTGGCAGGGATCTCCCCTGCGTCGCTGATCGCCATCGGCTATCTCGTGCTTGCCGGCGCGCTCATCGGCTTCACGGCCTATCTCTGGCTCATGCGCGTGTCCACGCCGTCGCGCGTGGCAACGCACGCGTACGTGAATCCGGTCGTGGCCGTTCTGCTCGGATGGGCGATCCTCGGTGAGCCGGTCACGTCGCGCACTGCGCTCGCGATGGCGATCATCGTGCTGGCGGTCGTGCTCATCGTGAGCGCGCCGACCCGTGTGCGCTCCGCGAGCGCGCGGCCCGTGCTATCATTCCGCCATGGCGAGCTCGCTGAGCGGAGATCGTAGCGAAAAACACCAGGAGGCCATCCACATTGCGGGCGGTGGGCTCGCGGGCAGCGAGGCTGCGTGGCAGCTCGCTGAACGCGGGCATCGCGTGGTGATCCACGAGATGCGACCCATCCGTGCGACGCCCGCCCACCGCTCCAGCCTTCTGGCGGAGCTCGTGTGCTCGAACACGTTCAAGAGCACCGAGACCTCGAACGCGCACGGGCTTCTCAAGGCGGAGATGCGGGCGTTGGGCTCACTGATCCTGCGCGCGGCGGACGAGGCGCGCGTGCCCGGCGGGTCGGCGCTCGCCGTCGATCGTGAGGTCTTTGCCAGCACGGTGCACCGCTGGGTCACCGCGCACCCGCGCATCGAGGTCGTCCGTGATGAAGTGACGGAGCTGCCGTCGCCAGGCATCGTCGCGACCGGTCCGCTCACCTCCGACGCGCTTTCTGCCACCATCCAGCAGCGCCTCGGCGTCGAGTCGCTCGCGTTCTATGACGCGATCGCGCCCATCGTCGCTGGCGAGTCGATCGACGCGTCCATCGTTTTCCGCGCGTCGCGGTACGGCAAGGAGACGATGACCGCCGCCGATGGCGGCGGCACGGAGGGTGCCCCCGACCTCGCCGGCGAAGGCGCCTACGTGAACTGTCCCTTCACTCGCGAGCAGTACGAGGCGTTCCTGGACGCGCTCATCGCCGGCGACCAGTACGAGGGGCATGACTTCGACCCGATCCCGTTCTTCGAGGGATGCATGCCGGTCGAGGAGATGGCGCGGCGGGGACGTGACACGCTTCGCTTCGGGCCGATGAAACCCGTTGGCCTGCGCGACCCGCGGACCGGCCGCGAGGCCTATGCGGTCGCGCAGCTCCGCATGGAGGATCGCGGGGGACGGATGTGGAACATCGTCGGCTTCCAGACGCGTCTGCGCACGCGCGAGCAGCAGCGCGTGTTCCGAATGATTCCCGGTCTGGCGGATGCGGAGTTCCTGCGCTGGGGTTCCGTGCACCGCAACTCGTACGTGAACGCGGCGGCGGCCCTAACGAGACATCTGTCGCTTCGCGATGATCCCATGACGCTCTTCGCGGGCCAGTTGACGGGCGTCGAGGGCTACACGGAGAGCTCGGCGACGGGGTTGCTCGCCGGCATCAACCTCGCACGCCTGATCGCGGGAGAGCCGCCCGTGATCCCGCCGCCGACCACCATGCTGGGCGCGTTGTACCGGTATCTCCACGAGGCCGACCCGCGTCACTTCCAGCCGATGAACGCGAACTTCGGTCTGCTCGACGAGCTGGACGTGCCGGTGCGCGACAAGCGGCGGAAACGCGAGCTATTGGCTGACCGCGCCCTTCGCGCGCTCGACGAGTGGAGCGCCGCCAGCGGCATCGTCGCGGCCGGCGTAGCGTGACTCCGCGCGCGCGAGCATCCGCCACCGAGTCGAAACAGGCGGCCAACGCGCTTCCGGTGGTTCCGTCGCCGGAGGTCGCGGAGTACCTCGAGCATCTCCGCAGTGAGCGCGATGTTTCGCCCAACACGATTCTCGCATACGCGCGCGACCTGTCGGAGCTCGTCTTTTTCTTCTCGACGTACTACGGCGGTGAAGGGTGGACCTGGCAGGGGGTCGACCGGCTCGCGATTCGCGGCTTTCTGGCACACCTAACGAGACGTGGGCTCTCCAAGCGCTCCATCGCGCGGGCCCTTTCCGCCGTGCGAGGGTTCTACCGCTTTCTGCACCGCAACGAGGTCGTGGACGCCAACCCTGCGCGCGCGGTCGGTTCGCCGAAGCTCGAGCGCTACCTCCCGAGCTACCTCGACCGCGCGCAGATCGACCTGGTGTTCCAGGCGGCTGAGGTGCGAGCGTGGGAAGGGCGCTTCAACGATGTTCGCAACCTCGCGATTCTGGAGCTGTTCTATTCAACGGGGATGCGACTGTCGGAGCTTCGCGGGATCAACCGTGGCGACCTCGATCTCGTGTCGCAGCAGGTCAAGGTCACGGGGAAGGGCCGGAAGCAGCGCATCATTCCGGTGGGCGACCATGCGTCGCTTGCGCTGCGGAATTACGAATCGAAGCGCGACGAGCTCGCGCGGCACCTCGGGGGCAAGGTCGACCGGACGGCGTTTTTCCTCAGCGCACACGGGCGCCGGTTGAGCACGCGCTCGATTCAGCTCATCGTGACGAAGTTTCTCGGCCAGATAGACGAGAGCGCCGGCTTGAGCACCCACTCGCTTCGGCACACGTTCGCCACTCACCTTCTGGATGCGGGGGCCGACCTCCGTGCGGTTCAGGAGTTGCTAGGGCACGCTTCGATCTCCACGACCCAGATCTACACGCATACCAGTGTCGAACGGCTGAAGCAGGTCTACCGAAAAGCTCATCCGCGCGCCTGATCCATCGGACTCGCCTTCTTTTTGCAAAAGGCAGGTGGCATGCGACTCGAACAGGTCCCCCTCTTCATTGGAGTGATCGTCGCGATCCTCGGGCTCGGGCTGGTGCTCGACGCGCAGCTGCCGGAGGGGTTCTCCCACTCGCGGGAGCGCCGCCGGCGGGAGCGCACCGAGCGAAATCGGCCGGGCGAGACTCTCGTGGGGCTTGGCATCATGGCCATGGCTGCCGCGCTCATTGGCCGTGACGAGTGGCGTTTCGGCACGCTGGCGGTGCTGGCCGGTGTGTTCTTTCTCGGCCTCGGGGCGTGGTTGAATCGGGAGTACCTCCGCGAGCTCTTCCTCTTCCGTGGCGCGTCGCGCCGCGGAGAAAAGCGGTCGGCGCCTCGAGCCAGCGCTCCGGCGGGGAAGGGTGTTACCGACTCGGGGACCGCCAGGCCAGCGATCGTGCCGGGTCTGGCGGACAGCCCGCCAGCGCGAGCCGGTGGTCTTCGAGCGGACCGCGAAGCGCCCATCATGACTGCGGCGGAACCTGCGTCGAGAGACGGCAAGTCGACCGCCGGCGATACGCCGCAAGACGGACAGCCGCGGCTCCGCATTCGCTGAGCTTCCCGGCGTACGGCCGGCCGCGTTGGGCGGCGGAGACCGGCTATCTTTTCGTGCATGGAAAGCACGCTTCCGCGCATTCGCGCGACTACAATTCTCGCCGTCCGCCGCGACGGCAAGGTCGCGCTCGGCGGCGATGGCCAGGTAACTGTTGGCGAAACCGTGATGAAGTCCAACGCGCAGAAAGTGCGCGCGCTTCACGGCGGTAAGCTCCTCGCGGGGTTCGCCGGTAGCGCTGCGGACGCATTCACGCTGTTCGAGAAGTTCGAGGAGAAGCTCGAACGGTACCCGAACAACCTTTCGCGCGCGGCCGTGGAGCTGGCGAAGGACTGGCGCAGTGACCGGGTGCTCCGACGTCTCGAGGCGCTCCTTGCCGTCGTGGACAGGCAGCACGGGTTCGTCATCTCGGGCACCGGCGACATCATCGAACCGGACGACGGCATTCTCGCTATCGGGTCGGGCGGATCGTACGCGCTCGCCGCGGCGCGCGCGCTCGTGTCGGCCACGACGCTCCCGGCGGCGGACATTGTGCGGCGCAGTCTCGAGATCGCCGGCGAGATCTGCGTCTACACCAACACCAACATCACCGTGCTCGAGACACCGGCCTGACGCCGGCACGACTCGGCTTCAGGCCCTTCGCCATACCGATGCCCAGCACACGTACGCAGCAGGTGGTCGCACGCCTCGCTGATCTCACCCCGCGCCAGATCGTCGCCGAGCTCGATCGCTACATCGTCGGGCAGGGCGACGCGAAGAAGGCCGTCGCCATCGCGCTTCGCAACCGGTGGCGCCGCCAGCGTGCGCCCGATGCCATCCGCGACGAGATCTCGCCTAACAACATCATCCTGATCGGCCCCACCGGCGTCGGGAAGACGGAGATCGCCCGCCGACTCGCGAAGCTCGCCGGCGCGCCATTCGTGAAGGTCGAGGCGTCGAAGTTCACCGAGGTCGGGTACGTCGGCCGCGATGTGGAAGCGATGGTGCGCGACCTTGTGGAGAGCGCGATCGACATGGTGCGCACCGAGCGCGAGGCGGACGTGGAGGATCTCGCGCACGAGAAGGTGGATGAGCGTCTGCTCGACCTGCTGCTCCCAGTTCCGACCGATGCGAAACCGTCGCCGGCGCCTACACCGGTGGCCGCCGCCGCAACTGCGGGGCAGGGCGGTTCCGGGCCACCGGGGGTTTTCGTTGTCGGCTCCGATGGGTCGGTGCAGCACGAAACCGACCACAGTGCCGCGATGGAGCGCTACAAGCGCACGCGGGAAAAACTCAAGCAGCTGCTGCTGGACGGCCAGCTCGAGAACCGCGAGGTCGAGGTGGAGGTCACCCAGCATGGACCGATGTTCGACATGATGGTCCCGCAGGGCGCTCCAGAGGGCATGGAGAACTTCACCGAGATGCTTCAGGACATGCTGCCGAAGCGAAAGAAGAAGCGGACGGTGAAGGTGTCGGAGGCACGGCGCATCCTGCTCGAGCAGGAATTCGAGAAGCTGATCGATCTCGAGGACGTGACCTCGGACGCCCTCGAGCGCGTCGAGAAGTTAGGCATCATCTTCCTCGACGAGATCGACAAGATCGCCGGCGCGCGCGGCGAGGGCGTGGGCGGTCCCGACGTGTCGCGTGAGGGCGTGCAGCGCGACCTTCTGCCGATCGTCGAAGGGTCGAACGTACAGACGAAGTACGGCATGGTGAAGACGGACCACGTCCTGTTCATCGCCGCCGGCGCGTTTCACGTCTCGAAGCCCAGCGATCTCATTCCGGAGCTGCAGGGCCGATTCCCGATCCGTGTGGAGCTCAAGCCGCTCACGGAGGAGGACTTCGTTCGCATCATGACGGAGCCGGAGAACGCACTCACGAAGCAGTACGCGGCGCTGGTGGAAGCTGAGGGTGCGAGCCTCACGTTCACCTCGGACGGCATTGCCGAGATCGCGCGCATCGCCACGATAGTGAATGGCCGCATGGAGAACATCGGCGCGCGGCGGCTGCACACCGTCATGACGACGCTGCTCGAGGACGTGATGTACGATCTCCCGGACCGCGGTACGGGCGCGATCAACGTCGACAGGCAGGTGGTGAACGATCGGCTGCGCGCGGTGATGGAAGACGAGGATCTGCGCAGATATATTCTCTAGTCCGGGACAGCGGGAACGGGGAACAGGGAACCGGGAACAGAAGCTCCACGGAGCCTCGGTTCCCGGTTCCCCGTTCCCGGTTCCCATTCTCCAAGAGCACCGTTAGCCTCCATGTCGCGTCACTTTCTCGCCATTCCCGACTTCTCCCGTGCCGAACTGGGCCGGCTCTTCGAGCTGGCCGAGTCGATGCGAACGGGCGCCTACACGAAGAAGCCGCTGGCTGGAAAGTCGCTGGCCATGATTTTCCTCAAGTCGTCCACGCGTACGCGCGTCTCGTTCGAGGTGGGAACGTGGCAGCTCGGAGGCCATGCGCTCTTCCTCTCGTCGCGCGACGTGCAGATCGGTCGCGGCGAACCTATTCCCGATACGGCACGCGTACTCTCGCGTTATGTGGACGGGATCATGATTCGGACGTTCGCCCACGCCGACGTCGAGCAGCTCGCGCAGTACTCGCGCGTGCCGGTGATCAACGGGCTCACGGACCTCCTGCATCCGTGCCAGGTCCTCGCCGACATCCTCACGGTTCGCCAGCGACTCGGCACGCACGAGGGCAAGAAGGTCGCCTGGATCGGCGACGGCAACAACATGGCCAACTCGTGGATCAATGCGGCGTACCGGCTCGGATTCGAGCTCGTGCTGGCGTGTCCCGAAGGCTACGACCCTGACGCGACCATCCTCGCTCGCGCGCGGCGCGAGGCGAATGTCAGGGTCGTGCGCGACCCTAACGAGGCAGCCGAAGGCGCACACGTCGTGAACACCGACGTCTGGGCCTCGATGGGGCAGGAGGAAGAGCAGGCGGTGCGAGAGAAGGCGTTCGCCGGCTATCGGGTCGATGCCGCGCTCATGAAGCGAGCGGCACGCGACGCGATCTTCCTGCACTGTCTTCCGGCGCATCGGGGCGAAGAAGTCACCGCCGAGGTGATCGACGGCCCGCAGAGCTGCGTCTTCGACGAAGCAGAGAACCGCCTACACATCCAGAAGGCCATCATGGCCGCATTGATTGGAGGAGAATCACTGGCATGATCGAGATCGGTACGGCGCCACCGGACTTCACGCTGCTCACGGACACGGGGAAGCCGCTCACGCTTTCCGGGCAGGTGGGCAAGAACGTGGTTCTCTACTTCTTTCCCAAGGCCGACACCCCTGGGTGAACCGTCGAGGCGTGCGAGTTTCGCGACGCCTTCCCTCGGTTCGAGGGACTCGATGCGGTGATTCTTGGTGTAAGCCCCGATACGGTCGACGCGCAGGCGAAGTTCAAGAAGAAGTTCGAGCTGCCGTTCGCGCTGCTGTCCGACTCGGACCACGCGGTCGCCGAGCAATACGGTGTGTGGAAGGAGAAGATGAATTACGGCAAGAAGTACATGGGCGTCGAGCGCACGACGTTCCTCATCGGGAAGGACGGCCGCCTGACGCGCGTGTTCGCCAAGGTGACACCGAAGGGCCACGCGGAGGAGGTTGCGGCCGCACTCGAAAGGAATCGGGAATAGAGCGGGAACGGGGAACGGGGAACCGGGAACAGTGCCTCCTCGCGGAACCTCGGTTCCCGGTTCCCAGTTCCCGGGCGCGCGCGAAGCGCGCCGCCGATTCCCGATTCCCTATTCCCGATTCCCTACGTTAGGGGTCGGTCTGCCCGTTCAGTCGACAAACCGAATAGCTCGCGAGTGACGTCGGCATACGGATTCGCGAGGCCCTGCGTCGCCTCCGCCCGAAGGCGACGCGTGGGCTCGTCGAGCAGCTTGTTCACGAGCGACACCGAGAGCCATTCCATCTGCGTACGCACGGCGCCGTCCGCGTCGGGTAAGCTCGCGAGCGCGCGCGATAGCTCACGTTGACGGATCTCCTCGGCGCGGGCGCGTAACGCTGCCACGACACCGCTCAACGCGGTACCCTGCGCACGCGCCTGCAGTGTACGCAGTTCCTCCTCGACGATTGTCTCGACGAGCGGTGCCTCCCGACGCCGGCCGGCAATGGCAAGGTCGATTCGTTCGCGAAGCTCGGCCGGATCGACGACGCGCACCCCCGAGAGTTGGGCCACCGCTTCATCGATCACGTCACCCGCTGAGAGGTCGATGAACGCGAGAGGACGCGCCATCCGCCCCCGCATCGCGCGCCTAACGGTTTCCGCATCGACAGGCGCTGGTGCCCCCGCACATGCGAATATCAGGTCGCTCTCGGCGATCGCGTGCGGGATCGCGTCCGGCTGAATCGCCGTGGCGCCTAAATCGGATGCGAGCGCATCGGCGTCCGCGTTCAGCGGTGCGCCGAGGGTCATCTCCCAGAATCCTCGCGCGCGAAGTGCCTTGGCGGCGAGCAGCGCGATTTTCCCGCCGCCGAGGAAAAGGGCTCGACGTCCGCGCAGCTCGTCGGAGAGCTCCTCCGCCAACTCTGCGGCGATCGAGCTCACGCTCGCGGGCGCGCTCCCGATGGCTGTTTCGGCGCGCACACGTCGCCCGGTCCGCACCGCCGCCTCGAAGAGCGGCGTGAGGACGGGGCCCGCCGATCCGACGCGCATAGCGAGCGCGAGCGCCGCGGTGACCTGACCCAGAACCTCGGACTCGCCAAGTACCATCGACTCGAGACCTGCAGCGACGCGAAAGAGGTGACGCGTCGCCTCCGTGCCGACCAGGCGCCTCACGTGCGCGTCGATGCCCTCGATATCCGCGCTGCGGCTCGCGAGCAATCCAGCCAGTGTATCGAGAGCGGCGCTCGGTCGTGTCGAATCATCCGCGGTCACAGCGTACAGCTCCACACGGTGACACGTCGACAGCAGCACGAGCTCGCGGAAGGGAAGCGTTGGCCGCGCGTCACCCGGCGTTAGGCGCGCAAGCGTTGCCGTCGCGTCGTCGGCACTGAACGAAAGACGCTCGATCAGCGCGAGTGGCGCAGTCGCGTGACTCGCTCCCACGAACAGCACGGTCATGGCCCCGTCCTCCGTGGGTCAGGGGCGGCCGCAGCCGCGTCCACCTCGCTCGGCGCTTCAGTACGACGACAGCGCGAATACTTTCCGCCTGGCCTGGGCGAAGGTCAAGAGGGCGGCCGCCGTCGGTTCACGAAGAGAGCCGAAGATCCCCCGGCACTCGGCAGGGCGGCACGGGTCGTGCCCCCGACTGGTGAAAGTGTGGTTCGAAGGCTTTACCGTGCGGAGGATGACGATGGCCGACAAGGCAGTTGCGAAGAACACGGATGACTCGGTGCCGACCGAGAAGAAGCTCGATGATTTGTACGAGCTCATCGACGGGATAGAGGTCGCGATGCTCACGACACGACGTGCGGATGGCCAGCTCGTGTCGCGTCCGATGCAGACACAGGAGCGCACGATCGGTCTCGACCTGTGGTTCATGACGAACGTCGAGACCCACAAGCTCGATGACCTCATGTCCGACCCGCACGTGAACCTCGCGTACTACAAGGATCGCTCGCGCGAATGGGTGTCGGTCTCCGGACTGGCAATGGTAAGCACGGACCGTGACCTCGTGCGCGAGCTCTACAAGCCGGATTGGAAAGCGTGGCTCGGCGACGAGGGCGGCGATCTAGACGGCTCCGCGAACGACCCTCGCATCGCGCTCATCCTCGTCGATGCCGAGTCGGTGACGTACATGAAGGTCACGAAGCCAAAGCCCGTCGTGCTGTTCGAGGTGGCGCGCGCCATGGTCACCGGATCGCCACCGAAGGTGGGAAGCATTCGCAACGTGACGGAACGGGAGCTCGAGCGCGGCGTCGACCGCGACACGCGTGCCTAACGCTTAACGTCGGGCGGCGCTCGGCGCGCCGCCTCCTGCAGCACAGTCGCGGCAGGAACGAGCCGTACTCCGGGAACGCGCTCCAGGAGCTCGCGCAGGACCGGTCCGTGTGCGGCACCGATGATGACGAGCACGCGATCGGTTGGCGATTCGATGACGCGCAGGATGTTCGACGCGATCTTGAGGTTGCGCTCGTACCATCGCGCCGCTGCGGTCGCGCCGGGGTAGCTGGTATCCGCGCCGACGCGCAGCGCGGCGAGATAGATCCCCTGCGCCGAGTCCGCGCGCGCCGAGTTGAGCGCCGTAATGATCTCGGTCACGGTGGCGTGCTTCATCATGCTGTCCGCCTCGGCCAGGAGCCTCACGCTCAGCGACTGTGCGGCGGTTGCGAGTTCCGGTTGACCGTGCGTGACGGCCCAGACCATCACGCTCGCCAGATTCACGTCGAGATCGTAGTCGACGCCATGTATGCGGGGGAGACCGGCCGCCTTCGCGACTCGAAACCCGAGCTGCTGCATCTCCGTGCGATCGAGCGTATGCGTGCCCGCGAGATACCGCTGATAGAGCGAGTTCGAGACGGAGTCGCGCCCGTACGGGATCTCGACGGCAACCTTGGTCGGCCGAAACGCTGCGAGCTTTGCGGCAAGCTGTTCGATCTCACGCTGGCGCTTCGGGGCGAGGACGTCATCGGCCGTGACGTTCACGGCGTCGAGCCCCGGATTGCTCATGTGGTACGAGCCGACGACGAGCACCTGCGCGCCTGCAGTCCTGCCGCCGAGCGAAGCGAACTGGCCTGCGGCAATTCGCGTTGATCCCAGGGTCAGCACCAGGACCGTCACGACGACGTTTCGGGCTTTCGCGGCTACCTGCCAGTCCGGCATATTCCTGCCTTCCGTGTTTGCTCAGCTAGCGAGGATCACGTCCGAGCGGTGGCGACGGCGTGGCCCTGCTACAGCCTTCGGAACTGCAGGAGCACCAACCTATGACCACGACCGACGCCGGCGCGACGCTCAAGCGCACGCCACTTCACGATATCCACGTCGAACTCGGTGCCAAGATGGTGCCGTTCGCCGGCTACGAGATGCCTGTGCAATACCCTACTGGCATCACCACGGAGCACAAGGCGGTCCGCGAGCGTGCGGGGCTGTTCGACGTGAGCCACATGGGGGAGTTCCTGGTGCGCGGGAAGGACGCCGTCAAGTTCGTCAATCACGTCACCACGAACGACGTTGCCGCGCTCGCCATCGGACAGGCCCACTACTCCTCCATTCTCAACGAGCGCGGGACGTTCGAGGATGACTGTCTCGTCTATCGCTTCGACGACCACCTGATGATGGTCGTCAACGCGTCGAACGTAGCGAAGGACCTGGCTCACATCAGCCAGCACCTGGACCGATTCGACGCGCGTATCGAGGACGTGAGCGACGAGATCGCGCTGCTCGCGCTGCAAGGGCCGCAGGCGGCGCGGATCCTCCAGCCCCTCACGAGCGTCGCGCTGCCGAGCGTCAAGTACTATCACTTCGACGTCGGCACCGTCGCGAACGTGCCCGACGTGATCGTCTCGCGCACGGGATACACCGGCGAGGACGGCTTCGAGCTGTACTTCAACAACGCGAACGCCGCGCACATCTGGCGCGCGATCATGGCAACCGGCGAGGTGACGCCCGCTGGACTCGGCTGCCGGGACTCGCTGCGGCTCGAGATGGGGATGGCACTCTACGGCAACGACATCGACGACACCGTCACGCCGCTCGAAGCGAGCCTCGCGTGGATCGTGAAGCTGCCGAAGGGGGATTTCGTGGGGCGCGACGCACTCGTCAGGCAGAAGGAGCAGGGGATCCCGAGGAAGCTCGTCGGGTTCACCACATCGGAGCGCGCGTTCCCGCGCCATGGCTATCCGGTCGTATCCAACGGACAGCCGAGCGGCGTGGTCTGCAGCGGCACGTTGAGCCCGACGCTGAATGTCCCGATCGGGACCTGCTATCTCCCGACCGCGAACGCGAAGCCTGGCAGCGAGCTCGGGATCGACATTCGGGGCAAGATCGTGAAAGCGGAGGTGGTGAAGACGCCATTCTACAAGAACGGCTCCCACCTCTAGTCGGGAATCGGGAATCGGGAATAGGTACGAGGCTCGGCGCGTTTGTGAGAGTTGCTGTGCTGACTATCTCCGATGCCGGAGCGCGCGGCGAGCGTGCCGATACATCCGGAGACGCGATCGTGACGTGGGTGAGCGAGCGGGGCTACGCACTTGCCACCCGGGCGCTCGTTCCGGATGACTCGGTGGAGATCGTTAGGCAGCTTCTCGCCTGGTGCGATGGTGACGCGGCCGACCTCGTGCTCACGACGGGCGGCACGGGGTTGTCGCCACGCGACAACACGCCGGAAGCCACGCGTGCGGTGCTCGAGCGGGAAGCCGAAGGCATCGCGGAACGGCTGCGCGTCGCATGCCTCGAGACGTTCCCTCGCGCGGGGCTGTCGCGCGGCGTGGCCGGGTCGCGGAACCGGACGCTGATCGTGAACCTGCCGGGTTCCCCCGGCGGCGTGCGCGATGCGCTGGACGCGCTGGTCCCAATCGTGGACCACGCGGTGTCGATCGTTCGAGGCGACAGGACGGATCATTGAGGAGAGTCTCTCATCGTGTGCGGCGAGACGTTCGCGGTGTGGGCGCGCCGCGGGCCGCCGGCCATCCGCACGAGCACGCAGCCACCACCACCAGCCTGCAGTCGTGAAAGTCCTGATCTTTCTGACAGATGTCGAGCCGGCCGTCCGGCTCAACGCGCAGCTCGAGCGCTCGGGCGTCGAGACAGCCGTCGTGTCGCCGCTCGACGACGTCCGCGGTGCGATCCGGCGCGAGAAGCCCGACGTCATCGTCATGACTGGTGCGCTCGTCGACCCACAGAACGTCGCGCTCGTCCGCGAGATGCTGTGGGAAGGCGTGGCCGTCGTCGGGCTCGCGGACGTGCGCGACCCGGAGATCGACGAGCGGCTCAGGGCCATAGGCTTCGTCGAGGTCTTCGCCAAACCCATCGTCGTGGACGAGGTGGCGGACAGCATTCGCCGCCTGCTCGACCGGCAGCGGTTGTCGCGCCTAACGGGCCTCATCGGACAATCGGAAGCGATACGCGAAGTGCTCGTGAAGGTCGAGCAGATCGCGCCCGTCTCGAGCACCGTGCTCATCGAGGGCGAGAGCGGCACCGGCAAGGAGCTGGTCGCGCGCGCTATACATCGGATGAGCCCTCGACGCAACAAGCCCTTCATCGCCGTGAACGTCGGCGCACTGCCTGAGACGCTGCTCGAGAGCGAGCTGTTCGGGCACGAGAAAGGCTCCTTCACCGGCGCGGCCGAGCGGCGCATCGGGCGCTTCGAGCTCGCGGACACGGGTACGCTGTTTCTCGACGAGATCGGCGACGTCCCGCTCGCGACGCAGGTGAAGCTGCTGCGCGTGCTCGAGGAGCGCGAGATCACGCGCGTGGGAGGAACTCAAACCATTCCGGTCGACGTCCGCGTCGTTGCGGCGACGAATAAGCCGTTGCGCGACGGGGTCGAGGAAGGCCGCTTTCGCTCGGACCTGTACTACCGCCTCAATGTCCTCAGCATCTACCTGCCGCCGTTGCGCGAGCGGCGCGAGGACATCCCGATTCTCGTCAGGCGGTTCATCACCGAGCTCTCTCGACAGCACGACCGGCCGTTCAAGGGGATCTCGCCCGAAGCGCTGGAGATGCTGGCGGACTACGCGTGGCCCGGGAACGTGCGGGAGCTGCGGAACCTGGTGGAGAGCATGGTGGTGCTGGCGCCGGGCCGTGAGGTCGGGCCGGCGGACATTCCCAGGCAGATTCGCGAGGGCGGTGGCGCGCGATTTCTTCCCGTCCACGTCGGCCCTGTGGTGCGCGAGCGCGCGGGCGTCGAGGGCAGGGAGCTCGAGTTCATCGTGCGGAGCCGGGTAGAGCTCAAGCTCCAGATGGAGGAGCTGCGCCGCCAGGTCGCGGAGGAGCGCATGGCACGCGAGCAGTTGGTGCGCGCGGCCGGAAGTGCGCTTGGGATGCCAACCAGCGTGACGGACGGCACGATCGCCGGGCCGGCTCCGGCGGCGGCACTCGGCTCTGGCGGGGCGTCGCCGGCGGGGAGCGAGATCCCGGCGCTCGCGGCGCAGCCGAGGTTTGGCGGCGTCGGAATTGAGCCACGGGACCAGCCGGCGCCGCCGAGTGTGGTCGCGATTCGTCCGGGGATGACGATGGCCGCGATCGAGCGGGCGGCCATCGAGGCGGCGTTGCGGGAGACGCGCGGCAATCGTCGTAAGGCAGCGGAGTTGTTAGGGATTGGGGAGCGCACGCTGTACCGGAAGCTTAGAGAATACCAATTGGTCGTCGACACATCCGCGCTTGATTAACAGCTCTCTCGCCCTCATAATAGTCCGGCCAAAATCTCTCCCGGTCGATCGACCGGATGTCGGCGGAAGGCGGTCCTTACACCACCGCCGCATTGGGCCGTACCCGAGCCCGAAACGCCCCCTCCCAGAATGACTGTGCCGCAGCCGCTACCGCATTCATCGCCTCTGATCGCCGGCAGCGTACTACCCATCAAGCGGGCGGAGGAGCTCCTCGCGACGTTGCCCGGAGTGATCGCCGCGCGGATCATCGCGAGCGAGAACGGCGCGGTGGATGAGATTCACGTGCTGACCACGTCCGAGGTCACACCGAAGCAGACGGTGCGGAACATCGAGAGCGCGTTGATCGCGCATCTCGGGATGCGGGTGGACCATCGGAAGATCTCGGTGGCGACGACGCTGGAGTCGCAGCCGACGAGGGAGCAGCGCGAGGCCGCGAAGGAGAAGGAGGCGCGGGAGGCGAAGGCGGCTGCGGATGCCGCGGCGCAGGCGGCTCAGCCGGCTCCTCCGACGCTGCCGCTCAAGCTCGAGCGGATCAGCGGGCGATTGCTGTACTTCGAGGATGTCGAGGTCCGGCGGTCGCGCGCGAAGGGGATCGCGTGCCGGGTGACGCTGAAGAAGGGCGACGAGTCCTTCGTTGGAGAGGCGGAGGGCATGGAGAACGAGCGATCGCGGATCGAGCTCGCGGCGCGGGCGGCGCTTCAGGCGCTGGCGCAGGCCGAGCCGAGCGATCGCGCGTTGGCGCTGGACGGTGTGCGATTGATCGAGGCGTTCGACCGCGAGTTCGTGTTCGTGGGGGTGACGGCGCGACTCGGGCGGACGAGTGCCTTGTTGACGGGAAGCTGCGAGATCCGGGAGAGCGCGGAGACGGCGAGCGTGCTGGCCGTGCTGGACGCAACGAATCGCTGGATTGCGCATACCAGGTAACGAAGTCGATACCGTGTCGTGAAGTGAATGACGTGGTTGGGGTCCAAACTTCTGAGACAGGAGCCGCGAAGCGATCCCTTAGTTAGGTAGGAGACAACCGAGTCGGCCCCCGTTCCCGCAAGGAGCGGAGTCGAGTTGAGCGGGTAAGTCCAACCCCAAGCAGTACGAGCGGAGCCAACCTGAGTCGCATACGCTGCCTAACAAGCGCGTATGACGTTACGAATGGGAGGTGACGCGTAATGATTTCTTGGCTGCTTGCCCTGGCACAGTTAATTAGCTGGAACTAGTTAGAGCGGGGCCCTCGGTGTCCAATGGGTAATTTACCCAGTAGTCGAA
>JBKOYV010000372.1:0-15841 GCA_046725585.1 Gemmatimonadota bacterium
CATGAAGATGATCAGCAAGACGAGCAGCACGTCGAGAAACGGCGTGACGTTCGGCTCGGCTTGCATGACACTTCGCGCCACAGATCGCGGCTCCCGCATCGGTCACGCTCCGGAAGAGGTTGACGTGACGGTAGCACCGTCGAATGAGCCGCTCGTTGAGGAACCATTGCGAGACGATGAATGACGCGTTAGGTGACGGTTGACGTCCTGCCGGGCCCAGCCACACCACTCGGCGCAACAGTTGCGAAGCATTGAAGGCCGCCTAGCAACACTGCCACACCCGCCCAGCGGAGGCACTGATGGCCGACGACCGGGAGACCACCGCCGGACTTCCCCCGATCAACGTCGCAACCTCGTTCGTAACGCTTGGCCCAGACTGGGAGGCGGAAGACGCCTATTGGCAGAGCGCCTACCCCGAACGTCCCTACGCCCGCGCCGACCGAAGCTACGAGTACTACAGAGCCGCGTACCGCTACGGCACCGAGCGCGCGACGCAGTGGCAGGGTCGCGAGTGGGCCGACGCGGAGCCAGATCTGCGCGACGCCTGGCCCGGGAACGAGGGTGAGACCTCCCCGACGTGGGATGAGATGAAGGAAGCGGTCCGCGATGCGTGGGATCGCGCCCGCGGCAGATCGCAGGACGATCGCACCCACATCCGGTAGCGCCGTCAGCGCTCGCGAACGAAGATCGCCTGCGCGCCCGCGAAGTCGAGAATCAGCATGTCGCCCGCGCCGAGCGCGAAACGCGTGGACATCACGTGCGACGCCGCCGGGTTGTCGGTCTCGAGCAGATCGCCGGTCGTCCGATAGACCAGCGGCACCACGAGCTCGCGGCCATCCACGGAGAGCATGTACTTGAGATGCCCGCCACGCCTGAACTCCATGCGCACGCCCGGGCCGAAATCGAGCGACGGATCGCTGCGCAGGAGGCGCCAGCGGCCGAGCAGCCAGGGCGGAGCAGGATCGTTGAACGCGGGCTGAGTCACGCAGGGTTCGGGAAGAAGAGTGGCGAAGAGGAAGCGAGCAGAGTAGGTGCCACTCGAGTGGCTAGCGCGTCCGCCGCAAGATGTTTTCGCCGGCCTGACTCGTCCAGCTTCGTAACTGCCGGCTGGGGCCGCGAACGATGGCAGACATGTTGCCCAAGGCAACGTGAAAGACCATGAACACCATAGCGCAGGAGCTGAAATGGCTGAGGTTCTGGTGGAGTTCGATGCGGTCCTTTTGGGTTCCGACGGCGCTCGTTACGCGCCGAGGGCATGCGCGCGGGTAGCCGAAGGCGGCCACTGGGAAGGCTGGCTCGAGTTCAGCGATCTCGACACTGGCGCGGTAATCCGGAGCGGGCGCGAAACAACGCAGCCCTCGCGCGCTGACACGCGGTATTGGGCGACGGGTCTTACCCGAGTGTACCTCGAAGGCGCGCTCGCTCGAGCGCTCGCGCCGACGCGGCGCCTCGATCTCGGGCATGTGGATGTCGAGCCGGCATTCGATGGGCCCGCACCACCGTTCGTGCCCGCGGACGTCGTGCCCGCTCCGCGCGCCGTCCTCGATCCGTTCGAGGTCTACGCTCAGGGCGAGCGCGTGCTTCGCAAGGAGCTGTCGGCGCTCGACCTCGACCACCTCCGAGCGATTGTGCGTGCGTACGGCCTCGAGGGGGGCGCGGGGGCGCAGTCGCACGTTGCGGAAGTGGTGGTCGAGTACATCGTTGCGGAGGTGCGCGCCCGTCACGCAGCGGCGGACGCGCGCTCGTTAGGCAGCGTCATCGAAGACGCGCGATAACGCCATCGAGGATCGCGAGCGCGCGGGCCAGCTCCTCGCGCTCGCCCGCCGCGAGAGCGCGAACCTCCTCGGTCAGGGCCGCGACCCGACGGGCCCGCCCCCGAAGGAGCAGGGTGCGTCCCTTCTGCGTCGCACGGATGCGCGTGAGGCGTCCGTCGTCCGGGTCCGCTTCACGCGACACGAGGCCCCGCGCCTCCAGCGCCGAAACGAGCCGCGTCATCGTCGGTGGCCGGACCTGCTCGGCGTTCGCGAGCTCGCCAAGGGTGACCGCTCCCCCGAACACGATGACCGACAGCGCCGATAGGCGCGGGGCGCTGAGGCCCGTGGTCGCGTCCTCGCGCCGCAGCCGCCGCAGGAGATGAATCGCCGCCGAGTGAAGGCGATCGGCGATCACTTCGGCTTCATCCTGGGTCTTGCGCGCGGACTCGGAATTCCGCATAATCGTTAGCATAGCTAATGATATTGTCGCGCTGGCGGTGCCGCCAGGCGTTCGCGTCCCTGCCTTCTTTCGCCGGAGTCGATCATGACCGCGAGTGTGACGGACCAGGTAGCGCTCGATCGCATCGGGCAGATTGCCATCAATGTCAAGGATCTGGCGCGCGCGGTGCGATTCTACCGCGACACGCTGGGCATGCGTTTTCTCTTCGAGGTTCCGAACCTCGCGTTCTTCGACTGTGGCGGCGTGCGCCTGATGCTCGGCCCGGCCGAGAAGCCGGAATTCGATCATCCGGGCTCGGTGCTCTACTACAAGGTAGCGGACATCAACGCGACCTTTGCCGCGCTCAAGGGTCGCGACGTCGACTTCATCGACCAGCCTCACCTCATCGCGAAGATGCCGGACCACGATCTGTGGATGGTGTTCTTCCGGGACTCCGAGGGCAACACGCTCGGTCTCATGAGCGAGGTGCGACGTTAGGCTCCGTCATAGCGCTAGGTCCGGTATGCGACGAGCACGCCGTCGCGCACCGGCACGATGGACGCGATCCAATCGCCGGACTCCATGATGCGTCGCGTGACCGCGCGCACGCCTTCGGTGTCGGGCGATTGGTCGGCGGCATCGAGAATGCGGCCGCTCCAGAGCAGGTTGTCAATGATGAGCACACCTCCCCGGCGCAGCTTCGGCAGAATGGCGTCGATCGACGCCGGGTAGTCGCGCTTGGTGATGTCGTTGAAGATGAGGTCGAACGGGCCCTCGGTCGCGCGGAGCGTCTCGACGGCCTCGGCGACGTGGTACCGAACGAGATCCCCGTAGCCGAGCCGTTCAAGATGTTTTCGCGCGCGCGTGGAGAGATCGTCGTCCCACACGACGTGATGCACCTCGCCGCCTCCGTTCTCCCGGACCGCCCGCGCGAACCACGCGGTGGAATACCCGTACCCCGATCCGAGCTCGAACACCCGACGCGCTCCGATCGTCCGCGCGACGAGATAACACAGATGGCCCGACGCGGGCCCGATGATCGGGAAATTGGTCGACTCGGCGATCCGCTCCATCGCCTGGAGCTCGGCGGGACGTTCAGGAACGAGACTGTCCAGATAGCTCGCGATGGCAGGGTCGAGGAAATTCATGGGAAAGCTGGGAAGCGGGAAGCGGGAAGCGGGAAGCGGGAAGTGGGAGGCGGGAGACGGGAGACGGGAGACGGGAGACGGGAGACGAAAAGACCTCGGGATGCCTCTACCGCGCTAGAGGCATCCCGAGGGTTCTCCGCTTCCTACCGTTCTCCCGCCTCCCGTCTCCCGCTTCCCGTCTCCCGGCAGTTCTACCAGAGCTCTACTCCCGGCTGCCCGGCGTACGCCATGCCCTCGAGGATCCCACCACCCTGGACGTCCCACGCCGGCCGTCGCGGGTCGGGGGACGCGGTGATCGAGGAGCCGTCGCTGAATGCGATTGTCAGCGTGCCCGTACGCGTCACCGTCACGCTTCGAACTCCGAGCCCGACGAGCGCGAGACACGGCGCCAGGCGTTCGGTGTCCGCGGGGTCGATGCGTCGGGCCGCGCCAGTGGGCAAGTGCGCGACGAATGGCCCCGCGAGGCGAACATCGGCCGAGCCGTCGAGCGACCACGTCTGAATCCGAATCGAAGACCGGTCGATCACGAGCTGCGTGACACGATGGTCGAGGAGCACCCAATGGTGCTCGTCGTCCGACTCGATCAGTTGGGCATTCACGGGTGCTGCGCCTCGGGCCGCCAGGCTACGGCTTGATCAGAATCGGAGTGCCGACGGGAACGACGCTCCAGATCTCCTCGATTTCCCTGTTGGTGACGGCGATGCATCCCTCGGTCCAGTCGAAGTCACGGTGGGCGGCACCGACCCACGCCTGTCGAGCAGGGAGGCCGTGAATCATGATGTCGCCGCCTGGCGACACGCCGAGCGAGCGGGCTCGGCGCTGATGCGCCGCATCAGGATACGAGATCTTGAGCGACCGATGATAACGGCTGCCTGGATTCCGCGCCTCGATGCGAAAGAGTCCCTCGGGGGTTCGGTTGTCCCCCACGCGCACCTTGTCGCCCACCGGCTGTTGCCCGAGCGCGACCAGATAGCTGCGCAAGAGCGTGCCGCGATGGAAAAGCGACAGGCGATGTTGAGATTTCTCGACGACAATGCTGTCGGCGAGAACGCGACCGAATGGCAACCGGGCTGCGGTGACGGAGTCGGCGGACGCTCCGGTCACGGGCGGGGAATGAACGATGGATGGCCTGGTCACGCCACGCGTACTGTCGACATGACCAACGAGCGACAGCGCGACCGTGCCGACGAGGAGGCTCAGCGGCATTGCGGCCAATTTAGGACAGCGTACCGGCTCGCTTCCAGTCCAGGCTCGGGCATTGAACACGCTCGAGCTTGCCAGACGGTCAGGACCGCGCCTAACGAGCCACATCACACCGGTCGCCTCACCAGGCGCACCTCCACATACGTGCGCCGGAAGCCGAACTTCTCGTTCACGCGCACCATCGCCGGATTGCCCGACGACGTCGAGAGACGACTCACACCATTCTCCTGCGCCCACCGAACGCAGCGGGCCTTGAGCGCCGTGGCAACGCCAACCCCGCGATACTCCGGACGAACCGCCGTGCCGCCCGACCCTCCCTCGACACGCGCAGCATCTCTGAGCGCGAGAGCCGAGTACCCGACGTACTGCTCATGATCCAGGGCCACGAAGCACGCCTCGGGAATCATGTGAAAATCGTAAGCTTGCGCTCGAAACTGCTCGACCGACTGCTCCTCGCCCAAACTTCCATCCGGCTGCGGATCGGGATCGGGCCAGCCGAACCGCGCCGCCTCGTTCACGTCGCGCAGCTTCCGCCAGCCATCCGGATCGGCGCTCAGTTCTTCGGCGAACGTTGTCACTCGAAGGCCGCGCTCAGCAAGTTTCCCTTCGTACCACCCCACCGGCTCGAGCGACACGGCTGGCACATCGTCGAGCTGAAGTCCGATCATTCGCATCGTCTCGCGGAAGCTGCGCGACGCGAGCAGGTCGAGCGCGCGCGATTCCTCCGCGTACGGGCGCGCCTGCAGCGATGTGGCTCCGGCAGCACGAGCGCTCGCGATGAGAAAATCGAGGAGTGCCGTACCCAGCCCGTGTCCGCGCTCTCGCGGACGCAGGACCAGGTCCATCCGGAACTGCATCGCCTGAACGCGCCACAGGGCCAGGTACGCCGCCAGCGATCCGTCGGGTGCCGGCACGACCCAGCGCTGGGCGTCGTTAGGCCGCCGGCCCCAGCGCTCCGATTCGTGAGCGCGATGCGGATAACTCTCGGCGAGGAGAGCCCCGGCCGCCGGAATGTCCGCGGCGGTCAACGGCGTCGGGTCCACGGCGGCCGCGTTGCGCGCGCCGACCCGGACTCAGATCCGCGCGGGCTCGGTCACCGTTCGCTCGCTCCGTACGTTTCCGGTGTTCAGCGTCCCGGCCGGCTCGAAAAGGATGACTTCCACTTCCTGGTCAGCAACGGGACGGTGTTCGACTCCGCGCGGAACGATGAGGAAATCGCCTGCCTCGAGCTCGATGTCGCGATCGCGAAGCTCCATGCGAAAGCGCCCGCGGTGCACGAGGAACATCTCGTCCTCGTCATCATGCTGATGCCACACGAACTCGCCGGCGAACTTCACGATCTTCACATGCTGGCCGTTCAACTCGCCGACGATCCTCGGTGACCAGTGCTCCGAGAACGAAGCGAACTTGGATGCGAGCGTGACCTTTTCCATTGGACTGAACCGCTCGTGTGTCAGGTGGCGCCTATGCACTCGAGAAAATCGGCGAACATGCCGTAGGCCGTCGTCGTAAGATCGGGGGCGGAGGACGTCACCGTCAGTCCCTCCGGGAAGACGGCGGCATCGTACCGCGTGACGAGCGTGGCGCCTGATACCGCGAACGGGCTGCCGACTGGTACCGGCTCGGGCTCGACACGCGCGTCGATCGCATCGTTCTCGACGGTGACGCGACCGACGAGGCGATACGGATTCCCGCCGTCATGTGCGGCGCGGACGATCGCCGGGTCGAGGTCGCGTATTCCTGTTCGTCGCACGTCCGCGGGCCGCAGGGCACGTTCCAGGATCGCGTTCGATACGGCACACAGCTTCACGACGGTGTCCCATCCATCCACGTCATACGCGGGATCCGATTCGGCGATGCCGAGGGCCTGGGCTTCGCGGATGCCATCCTCGATCGAGCCGCCGCGCTCCACCGCCTCGAGAACGACGGTCGTCGTGGAGGTGAAGACGCCGCTCACGCCGCGCATTCCGGCGAGCGGAAGGCACCGCCGCACGAGCGAGAACACGGGAGCGCCGTCCATGACGGCGGCTTCGAAGCGATATAGCCTGGCGTGCGAATCGGCGAGCGCGTTGAGCCGCTGGTAGCCGTACACGACCGGTCCCTTGTTGGCCGACACCGCGTGGATACCTGCCCGAAGCGTCTCGGCGAGGAAGTCCAGCGCCGGCTGCCCGGTGTGCGCGTCGAGCGCGATGGACTCGAACACGACGTCGGGACGGGCGGTAAGCAGCCAGTCGCCGATATCATAGCACCTGGTGGCCGAGCGTGGGTTCGTCAGCGTTAGGCCGTCGCCGTCCGCCCACCAACCGAGTGAGCGACTGGCCACGCCAGTTGCCTGACACGAAACGCCATAGCGAACCGCCAGCTCGCTTCGCCGCGCCTCGAGCAGGCGTGCCAACGCCTTGCCGACGTGACCGAATCCGAGGAACGCGACCGCGTATCGGCGCACGATCGAATGGGCGCCCGTCAGCGACGGATCGAGGGCTGCGACGTCATCGTCCGGATCTCGCGCGCCTGGTACAGACAGGCAGCCACGACGATCTGCGTCATCGAGAGCATGGCGCCAACGGCGAGCGCGATGGCACCGGGCCTGCCTAACGTGGCGGACTCGGGGCCGACGAGGCGCGTGATGGCGACGACCGCGTTGAAGAGCACGTAGCCGCTCAGCAGCGCCGCGACGTACCAGGTCTGGCGATTCGGCCGGCCGAGTCGCAGGCAGATGGCTGCGGCGAGCAGGGAGGTGCCGATCCAGTGCGCGAACAGCACGAGCCCCGGACCGCGCGGCGGAAGCGGCAGTCCGAACGCGAGCACGATGGCGATGGCCGCGTAGACGGCCTCGGCGTACCGGGCAATGCGGAGTGCCGCGCTCGTCGTCACGCGGAGCTCGTTAGGCTTCGACGGTGTACTCCACCTTCACGTCGGCGACCGCGACCGCGATCGTTCCGAAGAGCGGTCACCGGCGCTTGAACCCTTCCACCAGCGCCGCGGCGCGCGCGGCGTCGGTGCCGGACAGCGTCAACCGCAGCCGGACGCTGTTGAACACGGTAACGTCGGTGCGCGGCTGGTTGCCTCGGTCGACGGTGGCGTTGAGTGTCGCGGCGACGCGTCCCAGCGGAACGCCGTCCGCCTTCGCGATCACGTGCAGCAGCTCCACGGCGCACGATGCGACGCCGGCGAGAAACGCCTCGGGTGGCGTCACCTCCTCGCCGGGGCATCCGTTCTGGACCGGGCCATCGATGATGAAGTGATGGTCGCGCGCGCTGCAGAGCACTCGGCCGAAGATGTCGGTCGAGCGGGCGCGCACCTCGTATTCACGAATCGGCTGCGTGGCGGCGGTCATATGATCCTTGGCAAGGCTAGTCGAACTCGAACTTCGGGGCGGCCTGATCGGCGGTTACGCGACCGGGCACGATCTCGGCGATTGCGTAGTTCTCGGAGCGCACAGGCGCGCTCGCGAGGCGACGAAGCATCATGATCTGACCCACGTGCGTGAGTGCATCGGCAAGCGGGCCCTGGAGCAGTTTCTCGGGCGCGCAGCCGAGTGGCCGGTCGGTCGCCAGGTACTCGTCGAGGTGCGCGAGCGCGGAGAAGAAGCGAGCCGACTCCGCCTGCCAGGTTCCGGGCGTGGCAACGTTCCATTTCTGATTGCCTTCTGCCAACGAGAGCCCCCACTCGAGCAGATCTCCAAGGTGCGCGAGAATCTGAACCGGGCTCCGAATCCCATCACCAGCGCGGAACTCAGCGAGCTCGGGAGGGGCGTTGCGGATTGCTTTGGCGCCCCGGTAGGCCAGCGTCGCCACTGCGTGACGAAGCAGCTCTCTCTTGCCGAGTGCGACAACGATTGTGGGGTCAGTCATTAGCGGCTCGTGACGCGACCATGGCCGATCAGTCGTGGACCTTCCCATACCTCGAACTCTGCGCCGACGACGAACTCCACATGCGAGGCGCCGGGTCCGGAGACGCGGATCGTGGCGTGAGCTCCGCCGCCCGGAACTACCGGCTCCGACGGCCCTGCGACGAACTCGACGTCGATGAGACGCCAGGGGTTGCCCCGCACGCGGAGCTGCGGTCGATACGCGACCGGCCACTCGGAGCTGAGATCGAGGGGAGTGCGCCGACCTCCCTCATCGACCGGTAGCAGCTCGATCCACACCTTCACATAGCGAACGGCGCCGTTGGTTCCCATGCGCCGTTACCCTGCCTGTCGCGGCCTCTGCGGTCAAGAGTTGACCCGCAGGAAGACGCATTGAGCCGAGCTACCCGCCGCGCTTGAAGAACTGCACCGCGCGCTCGTGTTTCTCGGCGGCAGCGCGCGACGCGAACGTACCCAGGTTACGGCGACGTCCGGTCTTGGCGTCCTTCTTTCTGGAATAAAGGCGATAACGGCCGTCCTTGAGCTTGCGAATCATCGTCTCAGGCGATTGGCGTTGGCGGAACCGTCCGCGCGGCGGGTGCGCCGCGGATGAACGCGATGTAATCCGTCGATGCAGGTTCTCCGCCAGTAGCCCTGATCAGGAGCGCGACCTGACCGCGATGATAGGAGCCGTGTAATGCCACGTGCAGAAGGATGTCTTCGATCCTGCTGCGGAATGGTCGGCCGTCGCTGGTGCGATAGTCGATCTCGCGGCCGAGATCATCGGGATCGAGCGATGAGAGTAGCGCATCCAGTTCGGCCGCGTTTCGGGCGGCAAGCGCTGCGGCCTGTTCGAGCGACAGCACCGGCCAGACGGCGACGTCGGACGGTCGGCCAGCGAGACGGGAGAGCCACACCGCCTCCGCGCCGAGGACGTGCGCGTAGATCGTGAGTGCTCGCGCATCGGACCCGGGCGACGTGCGCAGCGCCTCGAGCGCAGCCGCGTCTGCCCACTTGAGATGGTCGATGAGCTTCCGTAGGTGGCCTAACATGTGAATCCTCCAACCCACACTCCGGCTGGTCGATGAGCCGGCGCGTGTCGATCGAGCGGCGTCGCACGCCGCGAGCGTGCGATGGAGAGTCGGCTCCCGCGTTCAGTGTAGGTGCGCGAACAGCCACTCCACGACACGTTCGGGATGGACACCGTCGCGCTGCTCGCGCGCGAGCGGGTGGTCCAGCCCGTTGGCGAGCGTGAACGTTGGAATCGTGGCGGGCCCCGAGAGCGTCACCTCACCGGGTAATCCCAGCGTGGACGAGTAGCAGGTGAGCGAGTTCGCGAGCGTCGCCGCAAACGGCGCCTCGTCGTACTGTGCCGGATCGTCCCACAGCTCGCGGGTGCGAGCGAACGCCGCTTCCGTCACTTCGGCCCAGACGCCCCAGGCGCACGCCTCGGGCTCGCCGCGTACGGGCATTGGAAGGAGCACTCGAAGGAAGAACCGCGGGTCGGAGTTCGGGCCGTCCTCGAGGCGGCACTCGTCGCTCCCCACGGTTGTGCGGGTGTCCCGTTCCTCGGGGGGTACGGCGAGATACGCGTCCGGGTACGTGTAGCTCGGTTCCATCTCGCTCAGGTCGTGCTCGCCCCCGCACGTCCCGCACCGGACCTTATCCATGGCCGTTTTGACCCTCGTAGCCGCCCACACGCTCGGCGACGACGTCGCCGGTCCTCTCACGCGGGACGATGCGACATGTACCGCTCCGTGTCCAGATTTTTTTTTGGGGCAAGGGTACGTTAGGCGAATAAAGTGGCGTCCGTCACCGTCGTAGCGTTAGCATCATGTGTAGGCCTTTGGTCCGTGTTGACAAGATCGGGCGCGTTAGGTCGGGACGCATTGCTCGCGACTGCTCGAGTGGGAGACGTCAGCACCGTTCCAGAAACGCGACACGCCGTTCGATCCGGCCACGCAGGCCGAGCAGTTCCCCGGGCACTCAATGCGCCGGGGGACCGCCGCGGATCTGCAGGCTGAGGGCGAGTCGGCGCTCGGCGAGGCGAGCGAGCGTGTCCGGCGCGAGATCCGCCGCACGATCGACGTCGTGGATGAAGAGGCCACACACCACGGCGACGCTCGCCCAACCCGCGAGCGACTCCCACAGCGCCGGATCATGAGGCAAGCGCTCCAGCAGCGTATCGATCGCGTCGCCGAGCTCCCATTCCGGGGATGCGGGGAGCGCGTAGGCCCAGATGCCGGTCCGCTGTGCGACGGGAACTCCGCCGACGTCGATCTCCTCGCCCTTGCGCGCGGCGACCGTCGGATTGACGCCGAGCATCCGCGTGATGCGCTCGGGGTCGAGGTCATCGCCCGTGACGCGAAGCTCGATCTCCAGCCTCTCGATGTCTCGTCGCGGCGGATTTCCGCCGGTGGGGCCAGTCACGCGGGCATCGTCGTCATACGCCGGTCCGCGCCTAACGGGTTCGACTGTTCGTGCGCGAGCGCATCGGATGTTTCGTGCCGCGCTCGTTCGCCCCAGCGGCGTCGGGCGGGAACGTCAGCTCAATGGCGCTCCCTGGCTGCACCCCGTCCCATTCGGCGAAGAGCTCCGCGCGCCGCTGCCGGATGCGTGCGAGGTCGTCGTCGGTGAGGGTCGGCGGGATCGTGCTGACGTTGTGGTCGCGGTAGTAGATGACCGCCTTGTCGTTGAAGTCCGCGGCGGACCAACGCGTGCCCGATGCCCGCTCGGCGTCGAGGAAGCCGACGATCAACTCGGCCACGCCCGCCTCCTCGGGGATGCGGCCGCGTGGCCATGGAGGCCCGAAGTCAGAGATGTCCCAGCCGCTGGCGACGAGACCATAAAACGCTGAGCGAAACCCGAGCACGGTTTCCACCGCGTAGTGCGTGAGGTCGTGGCGCGGAAAGAACAGCCCCTGCGCGCCCTGCTGTCGCTGCCAGGTCACGGTGCCGTCGGCGCGGGTGCAGCTCAACGCGGCGGTGCCGTCGGTGTTCTTCTTGATGCGAATCGTTAGGCTGGTCACCGTGTACCCCCGTGATGCCGGCCACGTAACCACGATTGCGGCACAGGCTTCCACGCTCCGCGTGACGGTCGGCAATGATCGGGTTCGTCGCCCCCCCGGCAAGCATACCCGGCCGCATCACCCGGTACCAGTGGCGAATCGAAAGACTCGCCGAGCCGCCGCGTCCGGGTTTCGATTTCTTGCTCGTTGATCCAGCCGTCGCGTCCGTTTAACGTGAAGCATGAATCGGCTCGCCGTCTTGCTCAGAACGCCCGCGGTGTCGCTGGTGGAGTTCGACCATCCAGCCGGGGCGGAGCACTGCGATCCGGATCACGAGGTCTCGACCCAGGATTCGATCAGTTTCGTCGAAGACGGCACGTTCGACGCGCACGTCGAAGATGCGCATTGGGAGCTCACGCCCGGGACGCTGTTCCTCACGCGGCCCGGCATGGCGTTCCGCTGTCGGCACATGGACGACGTACCCACCGATCGGTGTCTCACCGTATCGTACTCGGAGGGCGCCGTCGAAGACCTCATGCGTCTCGACCTGCCGGCGCTTCGGCTCCCGCTGGCTCGCATGTCCGCGCGGCGCCAATTCCTGCGTCAGCGCCTGCGGTCGTGCGTTGTCGGAGACGAGATACGGCTCGAGCTGCTCGCCGGCGCCCTGTTCGAGTCGGTCGCGGCGAACAGGCCGTCGGCGCCGGCGCGCATGGATGGCCAGCTCACGCCACTCATGCGGCGGATCGATCGCGCGGTGCAGCTGATCGAGACCGACTATGCGCGTGCGCTCACCCTCGGCGACCTCGCCAAGGCCGCGGGGCTCAGCACGTTCTACTTCGCGCGGGCGTTCCAGCGATTCGTCGGGGTCCCACCGCACCGCTACCTGACGGGAGTGCGCCTGCGTAACGCCGCGAGGATGCTCGACGAAGGCGCGGGGGTGACGTTCACGTGCTACGAGGTGGGCTTCGGGTCGCTGAGCCACTTCGTGACCGCGTTCCGCAAGCGCTTCGGCGTCGTGCCCTCGGCCGCGCGCCGCGGTGCCCACGTGCACGTGCTGCGCGCGGGGCTGTCGGCGCCTTCGTGGACGGGATGACGGGTTGCGGCTCGCCGAACACCGCGCCAGGCGTCTGCCTGACGCGGCGCGATTAGTTCACCAGGGCAAGAACCCGAAAGCAATCAGATCGCGGTCTGGATAGGTTGCGCGTGCCTGACGCGAATGCGTTAGGCGCAAGGCATCGAGCCACGAACCTATCCGATGGAGACCTCGTGATGCGCGACGTGCTGGTGACCCGATGGTCAGAGATCGGCGACAAGTTGGTCAAGCTCGCCGAAGAGTTTCCCGAAGATCGATACGATGCCCGTCCGGTACCCGACGTCCGCTCGTTCGCGGATCAGCTCCGGCACGTGGCATTCTGGAACCGATACGTTCAGAAGACCCTTCGCCGGGAGGAGGCCGACGGACAGGCGAACGAGCTCCCGCAGGCGAGCTACCGCACGAAATCGAAGATCCTGAAGGTCCTGCGCTCGACGTTCGACGACGTCGCGAGCGAGATCGGTGCGATGAACGGCAACGCGACCACCGCCGACGCCGACACCATGGTGTCGTTCATCGAGCACAGCGGCGAGCACTACGGTCAGCTCGTGATGTACGCGCGGCTCGCCGGCGTCGTGCCGCCCGCCTCGCGGGCCTAGTGGTTTGGTTCGCCGATGTTGATCGCAGGTGAGAGCCGGCCTCGTTGCCAGGATTGGGTTCGTCACGGGATTCCGGGAACTGATGACCGATTACCTAGGACCTACCACCAAGGACTCATGACTCGCCATGCATCACGAGGAGTCTGGGCGAGTCGTCAGTCGTAGGTGGTCGGTCTTTCGTACTCGGTCATCAGTTCCATACGGCGTTGCGTCGGAGGACGCATCGGATGGCCACGGCCGGCCGCATCGTGTTCCCGGAATTCCGTGAAGCACCCAGGATTGGCAACTTACCGGGTAATCTTGGGAGCCCGAGCCTGAGGCACTGTTGCCAAATCTGGCAACACGGCCGTCGCTCGCCTGCGATCGACATCCCAGACGCGCGCCCATCCGCGTGCTATCAACACTGCCGACGCGGTCCGTCGGTCTACCTGACGGTCGTGCGCTCGGCGAGCGTGGTGCCGAGCGTGTTGCAGCACAACACCGTGAGGAAGATGAGAGCGCCGGGGAAGATGCCGAGCCAGGGCTCCGACGTCATCGTCGTCTGCGCCTGATAGAGCATGTTCCCCCAGCTCGCGGCGGGTGGTTGCACGCCAACTCCGAAGAAGCTGAGCGCGCTCTCGAGCAGGATGCCACGCCCGACCGCGAGCGTGGTCGCGACGGCTGCGGTGGGGAGCACGCCAGGCAGCACGTGTCGCACCACGACCCGCGGCGATGCCGCGCCCACGGCGCGAGCCGCGGTCACGAAGTCGTTCGCCTTGATGGACTGCACCTCGGCGCGCACGACCCGAGCGGTTTCCATCCACCCGGCGGCACCAACCAGGAGGACCAGCACCGCGACGTTAGGTGCGAGCACCGCCGCGGCGATCATGAGGAGCGGCAGGCGCGGGACCGCCAGCATCGCGTCGGTGACGCGCATGAGGACCGCGTCGATCCACCGGCCGGACCAGCCTGCGGTCGCGCCGATCGCGACGCCGAGCAGCACGCTCACGGCGGCCGACACGAATCCAACAGCGAGCGAGACTCGGGCGCCGAAGAGTACGCGCGTCAACAAGTCGCGTCCGAGCTCGTCGGTGCCGAACCAGTGCGAGGGGGAGGGTGCGGCGCGCCGGTGCGCGAGGTCGAGGGCGTCGAACGCGAACGGCGAGACCACAGGGGCCAGCGCCGCGAGCGCGACGAGCAGAATGAGAATGCCGCCTGCGACCATTGTCTCACGCGGGACGCGGACGGTCCTTGGTCTCACGACTCGTGCCTCGTGCGGGGATCCAGTGCGTGCACCGCCACGTCCGCGAGAAAGCTCAGTGTCACCACTGCCACCGATGCGCACATCAGAAACGCCATGAGCACCGTGTAGTCCCGCTTGGCAAGCGCCTCGGTGAACAGGCTCCCGATGCCGGGCCATGCGAAGACGCTCTCCGTGACCACCGCACCCGATGCCATGATCGACGCGTCGAGCAGCACCACGGTCGCGAACGGCAGCAACGCGTGCCGCAGCGCATGACGGAGGACGATCCGGGTCTCGGTGACGCCTCGCGCGCGGGCGGCGTTCGCGAATGGCTGCGCGAGCGCGAGTCGAACGGATCCGCGCAGGTACCTCGACCACCCCGCAGCGTGGGCGACCGCGAGCACGGTGACCGGCAGAATGAGATGGGCGAGCCTGTCCGCGAGCCCGCCGCCGGTGAACGACGCTCGACCCGACGAGGGCAGCCAGCCTAACGTATTGCTGAACAGCAGCTGGAGCACGAGGCCGAGCCAGAACACGGGGATCGACAGGCCGGCGACGGCGCCGACGGCGGCAGCGCGATCCACGCCGCGGCGCAGCGCGGCTCCGACTCCCACGCCGATGGAGACGATCACGGCGACGATGGTGGAGACCCCGACGAGCTGCAGCGTGGCCGGCACGCGCTCGAGCATGCGCTCGGTGACCGGGCGGCCATCGGCATAACTGTAGCCCCAATCCCCTCGCACGAACGCCGCCAGCCAGGACACGTACTGCATGCCTAACGGCCTGTCGAGTCCCATCCCCCGTCGCAGCCGGGCGATGTCCTCAGGGCGGACGTTCGGGTTGTCGAGGTAGAGGCTGAGCGGCCCGCCCGGCGCGGCGTGAATCAGGCCGAAGACGAGGAGGGAGATGACGAGGAGCAGCGGTACGGCCTGCGCGAGACGGCGAGCGGCGAAATGCAAGCTGGTGGCTGGATGTGCGATGCAACGATGCGTTTGGGGTCAGACTCCAATGTCATCCTTCCAGTGCTAGTGCTGGCGGCTAAGCTCCCACTCGTGCACGTTCCAGAACGGCCCCGCGTTCGTCGGGTTGCCCTTGAAGTTGCGGAGCGACGCAGGCACGGCATCGATCTTCGCGGTGTTGTACAACACGAGCTCCGGCACGAGCGCCGCTACGCGCCGCTGCGCCGCACGAAGCAGCTCCGCGCGCTTCGCCTGGTCGACGGTGCGATCCGATGCGTACAACACGCGCGTGAGCGAGTCATCCGCGAAGTAGTTGATGTTTCGTCCAGCGGGCGGTGTACGATCGCTCGCGAAGAAGAGCGTGATCTCCGGATCGGCCCCCGACTGCCACCAGTGCAGCATCGCGTCGAACTCGCCGCTGAACCACACCGTACTGATCGTCGTGCCATCGATGAGCTTGACCGACGCGTTCACCCCTACGTCGCGGAACTGACGCTGGAGCGCCTGGGCCACGTTCTCGCGGATCGCGAAGCCTGCCTGCGTAATGAGTGTGAAGGCGAGCGGTTG
>JBKOYV010000100.1:0-9191 GCA_046725585.1 Gemmatimonadota bacterium
TCGTCGTCGTAGTCGCGCAGGCGGCCCACGCGGTCGCGCAGCTTCGCCGTGAGTGACGAGAAGCCTCCGAAGCGGTCCGCAACGACGAGCCCCGCCGCAAGGCCGAGGACAGCCCCGGCGGTGAGGTACAGCAGTCCACTCGTAGAGGTGTCGTCGTCGTCTCGATAACGCAGCGGAGACATTACGCCTGCCCTGTGGCGAAGGGTGAAAGCCAACGATAACTTGAACGAGAGTGTAGCGCGAGCCCGCCGCAAGAAGAAGGCCACCTAGAACTTACCGTGTCTCACCCGATGCCGCCGCAAGATCGCGTTCCGATTGGTCGCGTCATTCCGTGGGTAGTGCTCGTCGTGCTACTCCTCGCGGGGCTCGTGCTCTATTTCCGATACGGCGCCCAGGTCACTCCGGTCCTCGACAGCACGCGCTGAGCGGACGGCACGGAGCCCAGCCGTCCGCGGAACCGCGATCGCGCCCCGCGAGAGAGCGCCTCGCTCGGCTCAGACAATCCCGCATCGATGAAGTCGATACCGGCCGGTTGGCGCGGTGCGTCCGCCGGCTTGGTTCGATTCCCGACTTGTCCCGAGCGTTAGCGAGGGAGCTTCCCTATTTCCGATTCCCGACACATGCCGATTGTTCTGACTCTGCCCGACGGCGCCACTCGAGAAGTGGAGCCGGGCACACTCGCCCGCGACGTCGTCGCCTCCATCGGATCGCGCCTGCTCCGCGACGCGATCGCGGTCTCCATCGATGGCGAGGTGCAGGACCTCATGACGCCCATCCGGCGGGGCGGGGCGTTCACGGTCATCACGGAGAAGGACCCGCGGTCGCTTGCCGTGCTGCGACATTCCGGCGCGCACATCCTCGCGACGGCCGTTAGGCGCCTGCGCCCCGATGCGAAGATCGGCTTCGGCCCCGCCATCGAGGACGGCTTCTACTACGACTTCGAGGTGGCGGAGCCGTTCACGCCCGAAGATCTCGCCGAGTTCGAGGGCGAGATGCGAAAGGTCGTGGCCGAGAAGTATCCGTTCGTTCGTGAGGAGGTCTCGCGCGGGCAAGCGGTCACGCGCTTCGCCGACGACCCGCTCAAGCTCGAGCGCATCGAGGACCTCGGCGCGGATGAGGTGATCTCGACCTATACCGACGGGCCGTTCATCGATCTGTGCAGGGGGCCGCACGTGCCGGACACGTCGTACCTCAAGCACTTCAAGCTGATGAACACCGCCCCGGCGTACTGGCGCGGCGACGTGAAGCGCCAGCAGCTGCAGCGCATCTACGCGACGGCGTGGTGGAAGAAGGAAGACCTCGACGCCTATCTCTTCCGCATCGAGGAGGCGAAGCGCCGCGACCATCGCCTCGTCGGGCGGCAGCTCGACCTCTTCATGTTCCACCAGTTCGCCCCGGGTGCCGTATTCTGGACGGAGCGCGGGACGATCGTCGTCAACGCCATCACCGAGTACCTGCGCGAGCTGCAGCGCGACGACTACCACGAGGTGAAGACGCCCCTCCTGTTCAACAAGGGGCTGTGGGAGATCTCTGGCCATTGGGGGAAGTACCGCGAGAACATGTTCCTCGTGCTCGACAACGAGACGGGCGAGCACGACTTCTCCCTCAAGCCCATGAACTGCCCGTCGCACTACCTGCTGTACCAGTCGAAGAAGCACTCGTACCGGGAGCTCCCGCTCCGCTACTGCACCTACGACGTGCTGCACCGGAACGAGCTCTCGGGTGCGCTCTCCGGCCTAACGCGTGTCCGCCAGTTCCAGCAGGACGACTGTCACGTCTTCCTGATGGAGAGCCAGATTACCGAGGAAGTGCACCGGCTCATGCGGTTCATCCTCGGGTACTACGACACGTTTGGCCTCAGGGCGGCCATAAAGTTCGCGACACGGCCCCCGGTGCGCGTGGGAACCGACCAGATGTGGGATGCGGCCGAGAAAGGGCTCAGGGCAGCGCTGGACGCGACGGGGCGCCCGTACGAGCTCAAGGAGGCCGACGGGGCGTTCTACGGGCCGAAGATCGACTTCGACGTGCTCGACTCGTTAGGACGCGCCTGGCAGCTCGGGACGATCCAGCTGGACTACTCGAATCCCGAGCGGTTCGACCTCACCTACACCGGCGAGGACAACGCCGCGCACCGGCCCGTAGTCATTCACCGGGCGGTGAGCGGGTCGTTCGAGCGCTTCATGGCGATTCTGATCGAGCACTTCGCGGGTGCGTTCCCGGCGTGGCTGGCGCCGGAGCAGGTGCGCGTCGTCCCCATCACCGACGACCAGGCGGCGATAGCGGAGGCGGTCACAAAGCGCATGCGGGCGGCAGGTATCCGCGCGCACGCGGACGCGAGGTCCGAGACGCTCAAGTACAAGATCGCCGAGGGGGTGCGTATGAAGGTTCCGTATCTCGCGGTCATCGGAAAGCGGGAGGCGGAGTCCGACATGGTGGCGATCAACGTGCGAGGGGCGGGGAAGGAGCAGAAGCCGGCGCCCGTGGCGGTGGACGAGTTCATCGCCCGTGTGCTGACGGAGGTGAAGTCTCGCTCGCTCACGCTTGGCGCGGGTGGATGACCGGATCGTTGTAACCGTCGAGGCGCCTGCGGGACCGTCGGGGCCATCGCTGTAACCGGCCTGAGCTGTGAACGACGCAGCTGGTTCCGAAGGCGGCTTGGCAGCCAGTGCGCCGGCCCCGAGGCGGAGCGACCTGGTCGGCGTCGCGCTACGGCCCAACCGTATCATTGTGTCCGATTGGACGTGACGACACCGTGTTGTCACTGGACACACGGAGGTTTGGTGATGCGTGCGTTTCGTCTGCTCGACCCCTCGCCTGGCGCCCACGGATGGCGACGCCAGGCCCGGGCATGGAATGCGGCGTTAGGTGTCGCCGGCGCGGTCGCGGTGGCGTCGGCTCCGGCGATCGCCCAGGAATCGACGGGTGCCGTCGCCGGCAAAGTCACGGCCGCCGATGTGGGCACTCCGCTCGCGGGCGCGACGGTCTTCGTCACCGGTGCGCAGACCGGCGCCTATACGAGGAGCGATGGGACCTTTCGCATTCCCCTGCGGCCGGGGACGTATGAGCTGCGAGTTCGGTACATCGGATGGACGGGGACGCACGATACCGTAGTCGTGACCGCCGGCCAGACCACGACCAGGGATTTCGCTCTCACCCGCGCACCGACGACGCTGGAAGCGCTGGCGGTCACAGGAACGCGCGGCGAGGCGCGCACGGTGACGGACTCGCCCGTGCCGGTCGACGTGCTCACGTCGCAGGACATCGTCTCCACCGGGCGAACGGAGACGAACCAGATGCTGCAGATGCTCGCGCCGTCGTTCAACTTTCCCCGCCCTTCCATCAACGATGGAACGGACCACGTTAGGCCGGCCACGCTGCGCGGCCTCGGCCCGGATCAGGTGCTTGTGCTCCTCAACGGCAAGCGTCGCCACAACAGCGCGCTCGTGAACGTGAACGGCAGCGTGGGGCGGGGCTCGACGGGCGTCGATCTGAACGCGATCCCGGCGTCGATGATCGATCGCATCGAGGTGCTCCGCGATGGCGCGGCGGCGCAGTACGGGTCCGACGCGATCGCGGGCGTCATCAACGTCATTCTGAAGAGCACCGCGCCCGGCGAGGCGGGCGCCACGTTCGGCCACACGACCGAGAACGACGGATCGGTGACGCACCTCGGGCTGGACGCGGGCAGCGTGTACGGCCAGTCGAACTACGTGCACTTCGGCGTCGAGTACCGCGATCGTGGCGCGACGAATCGCGCTGGCGTGGACCCCCGGCAGCAGTACTTCACTGGCGATCCGCGCAACAGCGAGCCCCCGCACGTGACGCTCCGCCTTGGCGACGCCGCCACCAAGGACGTGCTGAGCATGCTCAACGCGTCCTACACCACGCGGGGTGGCCTCGAGGTCTACGCCTTCGGAGGCGCGAGCTACCGCGATGGCGAAGCCGCCGCGAACTGGCGCCTGCCGAACGGCAACAACACGGTGCGCGCGATCTGGCCCGACGGCTTTCTGCCGCTGATCGAGACCGACATCTGGGACGGCTCGGGCGCCGTCGGCGTGAAGGGCAACGTCGCCAACTGGAAATGGGACCTGAGCACGGAGTACGGCTTCAACACGCTGCATTACGACGTTGCAAACACCAACAACGCGTCGATGGGGACATCGAGCCCGCGGAACTTCGATGCCGGCGAGCTCGGGTTCGGACAATGGACGACGAACCTCGACTTCTTCCGCGAGCTGAGTCTCGGCGGCGGACGTCCGCTGCGAACGGCGATAGGCGCCGAATTCCGGCTGGACCAGTTCAAGATCACGGCGGGCGATTCGGCGTCGTGGATCGACGGGAAGCAGCCGATCCTCGACGGGCCTAACGCGGGAAGCCAGACCGTACGCCCCGCACCGGGAGCGCAGGGGTTCCCGGGGTTCCGCCCCGCCGACGAGCAGGACGTGACCCGGAACAACTACGCCCTGTACGCCGACCTCGAGACCGACATCTCACCGAAGCTGCTCTTCGGCGTCGCGGGGCGATTCGAGGACTATAACGATTTCGGCTCGACCCTCACCGGCAAGGCCACGGCGCGCTACGCGGTGCTGCCCGAGCTCGCGCTTCGCGGAGCGTACAACACCGGATTTCGCGCGCCATCACTCGGCCAGTCGTTCTTCTCCTCCACGGCGACGAATCTCGTCGCCGGCCAGTTCCTGGAGATCCGCACGTTCCCGGTGAACACCGCCGGTGCGCAAGCGCTCGGGGCGACGGAGCTCAAGCCCGAGAAGTCCTACAACGTCAGCGGAGGGGTGACGTACGATCCGTCGTCGCGATTCTCGGTGAGCGTCGACTACTACGACATCAGGATTCACGATCGGATCGTGTTCTCTGAGAACTTCATCGGTCCGGCGATTCAGGCCCGGCTCGCGGCGATCGGGCTCACCGGAATCACGGGCGCGCGCTACTTCACGAACGCGATCGACACGCACACGAACGGCATCGACGCGGTGCTGAATTACGGGATCTACCTGCGCGAGAACGGTGTCGTGCGGTTGACGGGCGGATACAACCACACGCGCACTCACGTCACGCACGTGATCCCCACGCCGCCCGAGCTCACGGGATTCGATGAGCAGCTGTTCGGCCGGGCCGAACGCGGCCGCATCGAAGAGGCACAGCCTCGTGACAACATTCTCGCTTCCGCGAACTTCACGCGGCGCGAGCTTGGCGTGGTGCTGCGGACGCAGCGGTTCGGGCAGGTGACGAACCGCCAGGCGAAAGTGGCTACGAACCAGCCGCCAGATCAGACCTTCTCGGCCAAGTGGGTGACCGACGCCAGCGTGTCGTATCGGCTGCTGGGCCGAGTGACGCTGAGCGCGGGTGCAGACAACATGTTCAACGTGTACCCCGACAAGCAGAATGACCCGGGCAATCCGGCGACTGGGTACGCAGGGAACGCGAACTTCGGCATGAACCCGTACAACGGCATCTCGCCGTTCGGCTTCAACGGGCGGTTCATCTGGGGAAGGATCAGCTACGGGCTCTGAGCCAGTCGCGGAATCGAAGTGCTCTGCTGACTCCCCGATTCCAGAAGCTCGCAAGTCCCAATAGCTTTCCGGGGCTGGCGCCTCTCGCGTCAGCCCCTTCTTTCTCGACTACGTAGCCATGGCTGATACATCTCGCTCGCCGGTCATCGTGTCGGCTGTTCGCACGCCGATCGGCCGGTTTCTGGGTGGGCTTTCGCCCCTCTCGGCGCCCGAGCTCGGCGCCGTTGCCATTCGCGAAGCTGTACGTCGCGCGCGGGTCGACCTCGATGACATCGAGGAAGTCATCATGGGCAACGTCATCCAGGGCGGCGTCGGTCAAGCGCCCGCCCGACAGGCGGCGCTCAAGGCCGGCATCCCGAACACCGTTTCCGCGGTCACCATCAACAAGGTCTGCGGATCCGGGCTCAAGTCCGTCATGCTCGCCTCGCAGGCGATCAAGGCCGGCGACCTCCAGGTCGCGGTTGCCGGCGGACAGGAGTCGATGTCGAACGCGCCGTTCTATGTCTACGGGATGCGCAACGGTGTGAAGGCCGGCGACCAGACGCTCGTGGATGGCATGATCAAGGACGGCCTCTGGTGTTCGTTCTGCGACGTGCACATGGGCTCGCACGCCGAGTATACGGCGCGGAAGGCGGAGATCACGCGGGAGCGGCAGGATCAGTTCGCGCTCGCGTCACACCAGAAGGCGGTGGCGGCGATCGAGTCGGGTCGGTTCAAGGCCGAGATCGTCCCTGTGCAGATGCCCGGTCGCAAAGGCCCGACTACCGTCGACACGGACGAGGGTCCGCGAAAGGACACGTCGCTCGACGCGCTCGCCAAGCTCCGACCGGCGTTTCCTCCGAAGTCGGGGTCGACCGACGGCCTGACGGTGACCGCCGGAAACGCACCCGGGCTAAACGATGGGGCATCGGCGCTGGTGGTCACGAGCGAGGAATACGCGCGCGCTCACGGCCTCACGATTCTCGCCCGCATCACGGGCTACGCCACCGGCGCGACCGCTCCGCAGGACCTTTTCTTCGCGCCGGTGACTGCCGTCCGGAATCTCATGGCAAAGACGGGTACGTCGATCTCCGACTACGACCTCATCGAGGCCAATGAGGCGTTCGCGTCGCAGGCGCTCGCGGACGGCGACCAGCTCGGGTGGCCGTGGGATCGCGTGAACGTGAACGGCGGCGCGATCGCGCTCGGTCACCCGATTGGCGCGAGTGGAGCGCGCGTGCTGACGACTCTCCTGTACGCGCTCGAGGATCGAAACAAGGAGCGTGGTCTCGCGACCCTGTGTCTTGGCGGCGGCGATGCGGTAGCCCTCAGCGTGGAGCGTGTGAACTGATGACGACGAGCACTCTCGCGGTTCTGCGGCGTCCCTCTCGGGTCGTCGCCATTGGGATTCTGGGCTTCGCGGTTGCGCTGGCCCTCGCTTCGCAGGTCGCGATCCCGATTCCAGGAACGCCCGTCCCGATCACGCTGCAACCACTCGTCGTTGTGTTGGCCGGCATGTGGCTCGGCCCCGTTGCCGGCGCTGCGAGCATGATCCTGTACCTGGCCGCGGGCGCTGCTGGACTCCCGGTGTTCTCGCCGTACGGCGCGCCCGGGCTCGCGCGGTTCGTCGGCCCGACCGGCGGATACCTGTTCGCCTATCCGATTGCGGCGTTCGTCGCCGGCACGCTGTCGCTTCGCACGCGCACGCTTCCGGGCCGCTGGGTCGCCGCGCTCGCGGGGACAACGGTGCTGTTGCTCGGCGGTCTCGCGCAGCTCGCGGTGCTCACGGGCAGCCTCAGTCAAGCGCTGCCGCTCGCGGTTCACCCGTTCGTGCCACTCGACGCGGTGAAGGCTCTCGTCGCCGCCCTGCTGGTTCCGAAATCGACACTCCGCGCGCCTGTTTGACGGCGCGCGTTGTTTTTTGGGATTCGACCGGAGCGGTTCGGCCGCCGTGGCGACTCCTCGTCTTTGGCGTCGCGAGTGTCGCCTCGCTGATCATACTGAACGGTGCGGTGGTACCACTCGTGAGCGGGGCGCTGGCGCTGGTTGGCGTGCGCCTCGTGCTGTTTCCGTGGGTGCTGCTCGCATCGACCGTGTTGGGACACGCGATCACGTTTCGGCTCGTCGACCCGCGCGGGTGGCGATCTGTTCGGCTCGACGCGTCGGCCCTGCGCGCACGCGCGATGCTTGGCGCCGCGGCGCTCGGGGTCGCTGCTGTCGCGCTGGCGACCGTTCCGTTGCTGGCGGTCGGATGGCTTCGTGTCGTACCGGGCCCCGCGGGCAGCTCCATCGGCGTCGCCCTGACGACCCTGCCGTTCCTCGCGCCGGCGGCGCTGTGGGAAGAGATGGTGTTTCGCGGCTACGGATTCTCGGCGCTCGCGGACTGGTGGGGAACACCTGCCGCGTTAGGCATCACCAGCGTCGCGTTCGGCCTCGTGCACCTGCAGAACGTGGGAGCGACGTTCGGCTCGGTCGGCGTGGTAGTGATTGCGGGACTCTTTCTCGGGACCGTGCTCGTGGCATTGCGCAGCCTGTGGGCGGCGTTCGCCGCCCACCTCGCCTGGAACTGGACGCTGGCCGGTGCGCTCCACAGTGCGGTGAGCGGGGTCCCGTTTTCGACGCCCGACTATCGCGTGATCGACGCCGGGCCGGACTGGGCGACGGGTGGCGTGTGGGGGGCGGAGGGAGGGTTGCCGGCTGCGCTGAGTCTCCTGGCTGTCACGATCTACCTCTACGCGCGGCGCGGGCGCCGCGGGGAGTCATAGCATGACGGACCGCGTCGCGGTCATCGGGGCGGGGCAGATGGGCAACGGCATCGCGCACGTGTTCGCGCAGTCCGGCATTCCGGTCACCATGATCGACGTGTCGGAGGAGGCGCTGCACCGCGGCCGCGAGACGATCGAGAAGAACATGGACCGGCAGGTGAAGAAGAACACGCTGTCGGCCGAGGGCAAGCAGGCCGCGTTAGGCCGGATCGCGACGAGCACCGAGCTGCTCGCCGCCGCCGACGCGACGCTCGTCGTCGAGGCCGCGACCGAAAACACCGATCTCAAGTTCCGGATCTTCTCCGATCTCGACCAGATCGCGCCGCCCGGGGCGATTCTCGCCAGCAACACGAGCTCGATCTCCATCACGCGCATAGGTGCGCACACGAAACGTCCGGAGCTCGTGATCGGGATGCACTTCATGAACCCGGTGCCGGTCATGCAGCTCGTCGAGGTGATTCGCGGGTTGGCCACGTCGGAGGAAACGACGCGACGAGTCATGGACCTGGCCAGGGCGCTGGGGAAAACTCCGGTGGAGGCGAATGACTTCCCCGGCTTCATCGCGAACCGGATTCTCCTGCCCATGATCAACGAGGCCTGCTACGCGCTGATGGAAGGCGTCGGCACGCCGGAGGCGATCGATCAGGTGATGAAGCTGGGCATGAACCACCCGATGGGTCCCCTCGCGCTCGCGGACTTCATCGGCCTCGACACCTGCGTCGCGATTCTCGAGGTCATGCACGACGGACTCGGCGACCCCAAATACCGCCCCTGTCCGCTGTTGAAGAAATACGTGGCGGCCGGATGGCTCGGCCGGAAGACCGGGCGCGGGTTCTACGTGTATCAGCAGTGACGTCTACGAGTTCAGATCGGAAGCAACCAGTCGAGCAAGGACCTGCCTAACGTATGTCGTGGGCTC
>JBKOYV010000316.1:0-18299 GCA_046725585.1 Gemmatimonadota bacterium
GCCGACAGGTTGGTCGCGAACTGGAGGGTGTCGGTGGGAATGTGGGCGAACGCATTGAAGAGCTCTTCGGGCGAGGCAGTGCCGTCGATCCCTTCGGGTCGCGCCCGCGCGAACAGGAGCGACATGAACCCCGCGCGGTCCGGTGACATCTCGATCATCGCCTTGTACATGAGATGGTGGATCATGTTCTGGCGCCGGATGTCGATGATGAACGCGATACGTGGCTTGAGCGCGACGAGGTAGGTGAAGTTCTGATCCGGGGCGACGCCGAGGTACACGCCGCCCGGTCGCGTGGTGCGCTGCAGCTCGGGGATCACGTACTGAAACGACGTCTCGTTCGAGACGAAGTTGTCGGAACGGAAGAAGCCGCCGGGCTCCGAGAAGTCGGTGACTATCCGCCAGAACGTCGAGTCGCTCAGCCGGGCCGGGATCTCGGCGGCGGACGGCGCGGCACTCGCGGTCTTGGTGGAGCGAGTGACCGTGGCCGTTCGGCTGGCGGAGCCGGACGTCATGCAGCTCGCCGCCAGCCCGGCGAACGCGACGGCGAGCGCGCGCAGCACTCGATTCTGGAGCACCAGGGTACCTCTCGAGACGTTCGGCATCATTCTGCGCGGGTGCACGTTCTTCCGCCAGCGCAGCGCCCCCCCTACCTTGGCGCCACGTCGTGCCTGGACGAGCACGGTCGCCGGCGGGGCATTGGCTCCGGCGTTCCGCAACTCGTGAGCCGCCAACGCCCGAGGAGCTCCGCTTGCAACCTTCCCCTGTGTCGGCCGAGCCGGCGAGAACGCGCGGCACCGATGCGTCGTTAGGTGCCTACCGCTGGGCCGCCGCCGGCGACGTCAACGCCTTCTTCGGCCTCATCCTCGACAACGTCGTCAACCTGGCGATCCTCGCCGGAATCCTCGTGGGCGCGTTCGGGTTCCCGGCGGACATCGTCTTCCGGCGGATGTTCCCCGGTACTGCGCTCGGGGTCATGATCGGAGATCTCGCGTACACGTGGCTCGCGTTCCGGCTGGCAAAGCGCACGGGACGTTCCGACGTCACCGCCATGCCGCTCGGGCTCGATTCACCATCGACGATCGGGATGGCGTTCGCCGTCCTGGGACCCGCGTTCGTCGCGGCGAAGGCGCGCATGCCCGTCGGCGACGCGGCCATTCTCGCGTGGCAAGTCGGCATGGCGGCGATGGTGCTGATCGGCGTGTTCAAGCTCGCGATGACGTTCGTGGGTGACCGCATCCGGCGCATCGTGCCGCAGGCCGGGCTGCTCGGATCGATCGGGGGCGTCGGCGTCGCACTCCTCGGAACACTGCAGCTCGGCGAAGTATTTACGGAGCCGATCGTCGGCATGGTGGCGTTCGGGATCATTCTGTACGCCCTGGTCGCGCGGATTCGACTCCCGTTCCGTGCGCCGGAAGTTCTCGCCAGCGTCGCGGTTGGCGCTGGCATCTACTACGCGCTCGGTGCGGCGGGACTCCTGGTTCACCCAATCGCGGTGCCGGAGGCCAACTTCCCGGTCGCGCTCCCGGCGCCGACGCTCGGCTTCATTCACGGTCTGCCAATCGTGGTTCGCGAGTACATTCCACTCGCTCTGCCGTTCGCGATCCTCACGGTCATTGGCGGCATCGACGTGACGGAGAGCGCGCGCGTCGCGGGCGACGCGTACGAGACGCGTGACGTGCTGCTCGTGGAGGCGATCGCCACGCTCGTCGCCGGGTTCTTCGGCGGGGTGAGTCAGACGACGCCGTACATCGGGCACCCCGCGTACAAGGCAATGGGCGGGCGCGCAGCCTACACGCTCGCCACCGGCCTGGTCGTCGGGCTCGGGGGGATCTTCGGCTACGTGGCGTTCGTCGCTGGTGCGCTGCCGCGTCCCGTGCTCGCGCCCATTCTCGTGTTCATAGGGCTCGAGATCGCGGGGCAGAGCTATCTCGCGCCGCCAAGGCGTCATGCGGCGGCGATTACGCTGGCGTTGTTGCCGTCGGTCGCGCAGCTGGTGGTGATCTTCCTGTCGCAGATTCAGAACGGCGCGCTCATGACGTCGGCGCTCGACCCTGAGGCCGCGGCACGCGCGTCAGGCATCGCGAACGCGGCGTTCATTCACACGTGCGGCGTGATGATCATGCTGGCGAACGGGTTCATTCTCACGGCACTGCTCTGGGGATCCGCGGCTGCGTTTTTGATCGATCGGCAGGTTGGTCGGGCGAGCGCGGTCCTCGTGGCGTGTGGCGTGCTGTCGTTCTTCGGCTTCATTCATTCGGTGCTGCCGTCGGGCGGGGTCTACCTGCCGTGGCGCCTAACGACGACGGTTCTGCCATATCATTGGGCGATCGGGTACATCGGCCTGGCGGTTCTTGTTTACGCCATGTCGATGACGCGGGCGTTTCGCGAGTCGGGCCCGGTTTCTCAAGACGTTCACGCATGACGGACAGGCATCCAGATAGATGCTCATTACGGATCGGGCGGCAACAACGGATCTGGCTGATCTCCATTTGATCCGCTGTTTCCGTCGCTTCCGCGCTCCACCTCTGTCTGGATGCGTGCAATCGGTTCGTATGGAGTCTGACCCCAAACACATCGTTCCAACGCGAGCGGGGGGCCAAACCCCGCCGATGGTTGGGTTGACAGGGCGGATGGTGAACGGTTACTCGTTCTCAAGAACCCACCTACCACGATGACGCACCGCCTGACGACTCCCCTCCGCACGCATCGCGTTCGCCCTGTGGCGAAGGCGCGAAGCGCGTGCGCACGGCAGGATCGTCCATCGCGCGACCGCGTCACGCTCTCGCTCCCGACCGCCAACTCCGCCGATCGAATGCGCGGCGCCTGACGCCGGCGTCTCGATCCGCGTGCTCGGCTAACGGCCCGGCCCCGCGGCTCGGGCCGTTCGTGCGTCCCGCCTCCTCATTCCTCCGGCAGCGACCTGACCTGGGTCGCCACCGGCAACGCGCATTCGCCCGACGCGAGCGCCCTGACGCCGCGTCACCACCGGGAGCACGATCATGTCCGCATTCTACATCACGACCGCCATCGAGTACGCCAACGGTGAACCCCACCTCGGCCACGCATTCGAGAAGATCGGCGCTGACGCCATCGCTCGGTACCGCCATCTCCGCGGTGACGATGTCCATCTGCTCGTCGGCACCGACGATCATGGGCTCAAGGTCGCCCGCGCGGCGCAGGCGGCCGGCGTCACACCGCGCGAGCAGACGGACCGCATCAGTGCGGCGTTCCGGCGCACGTGGGATACGTTAGGCATCGGCTACGACCGGTTCGTTCGCACCACGGCGCCAGACCACGCCGTTGGCGTGCACGCCATCATCCACCGGATCCTCGAGCGACATCCAGACGCCTTCTACGAGAAGACCTACGAAGGCTGGTACTGCGTCGGGTGCGAGGCCTTCCGCACCACCCGAGAGCTGGACAACGGCCGGTGCCCCACCCACCCCTCGCTCGACCTCGAGCGGGTGGCGGAGTCGAACTGGTTCTTTCGGCTGAGCGCCTTCCAGGAGTTTCTGAGGACGTTTCTGCGAGAGAACGCGGGTTTCGTGCAGCCCAACAGCCGCTACAACGAGATCCTCGCGCTCGTCGAACGAGGTCTCGAGGATGTGTCCATCACGCGGGCGTCGCTCGACTGGGGGATTCCCTTCCCGCTCGCCGATCGGGCGGGACGACATCAAGCGATCTATGTCTGGTTCGACGCGTTGCCGGTCTACCTCACGGCGACCGGGTTCCCGGGCAGAGAGAACGGTGTTGCGTGGCCGGCGCAGGTCCACGTCGTCGGAAAGGACATCACACGCTTCCACTGCGTGCTCTGGCCGGCGGTGCTGCACGCGGCGGGGTTACCGCTTCCGGAGCAGGTGTGGGCCCACGGCTTCGTCACGGCGAACGGTGCCCGGTTGAGCAAGACGGCCGGCGTGTGGATCGATCTCGACGAAGCGGTCGCCCGACACGGACCGGAGGCGCTTCGGTACTTCCTGCTGCGACAGATCCCGTTCGACGGAGATGGTGATTTCAGCTTCGCCCGATTCGACAGCCGATACACCGCGGACCTCGCCAACACGCTCGGCAACCTAACGAGTCGTGTCACGGCGCTCGTCACCAAACATGTCGCTCACGGGCGGGTACCGGAGCCGGCCGACCGTGACGACACCGGTCCGGTGTCGGACGCGATCAGCGCGGTGGAAGCGCGAACGGCGGGTGCCGTGGAGCGGTACGTCGCCGCGTTCGAGGCGTTCACGCCCCACACGGCGATCGAGGCGGTGTTGGACGCTCTCGCGTCCGGGAACGAGCTCATCACGCGGACGGCTCCGTGGACGCTGGCGGGCGACGCACGGCGGCAGGGCGACTTCGATCGGACGATTCGAGCGGCGGTCACACTGCTGGCGCGAGCGGCGGTGCTTCTGTGGCCGATCATTCCGTTGACGGCGGAACGGCTGTGGGCGACGTTAGGCGGGCCCGGGCCGGTGCAGGACCAGCGGATCGACGCGTTCGGGCGGCTGGATGCGGCGGGGTGGCGTGTCACGCGGGCGGCGCCGTTGTTTCCGCGGGCTCACATCAACCATGCCCTCGGTCGGGAGGACGAGGATCCCTCGCTTCGCTCGGGATGACAAAGTTTCGCTGGGATGACAAAGGTCGCTGGATGACAAGAACCCGAGGCAACATCGCCCCGGGCTCTTGCTCCTCCGCCCTGCTCGTCAGCGTCGCGACGCGTAGCTGTTCCGCCAGCCCAGGTCGAAGTTGTAGGCGCCGTAACCGGGGCGTGGATCGTACACGCGAATCACCGCCGTGTAGTTGTTCCATGACGACGGCTGCTGCACGACACTTACCGACCCGCGGCCATACTGGTCCGTCACGAAGACCTGGACGTCGTTGTGCGGCAGGCCGCCGCTCACGAAGTTCGCGCGAACGTTGCGGACCGACTTGCCGCTGAGCGTCCGATAGTCGATGCGATTGCCCTGGATGCGAATCTCGAGCGCGTCATCGACGTCGCCGGTCCATCGCAGCACACTGCGGTCATAGTTCCCGTTGCCATAACCGCCATTGCCGTAACCGCCATTGCCGTAACCGCCGTTGCCGTAACCGCCGTTGCCGCCACCCCAACCACCGCCGTTGTTGCGGCCATCGCGGTCGTCGCGGTCGCGGCCCGGGCGGTCCGGATATCCATCACGGTCGTTCCACGTGCCGTTGCCGTACTCGTCAGGCATCCAGTACGCGGTGACACGATAGTTGTCGACGCCGCTGCTGCGGTCGCGAATGCGGACGATCGCGGTGTAGTCGTTGCGCATCGACGGCTGCTGCACGACGTCAACGTCGCCGCGGCCATCCTGCACGCGCACGGCGACACGACCGTCGCGCTGCGGCAGCGCCGTGGCGACGTTGATCCGCGAGCGCTCGAACGACGTGCGCGCGGCGGTCTGCGTCCGGGCATCGCGACCGTGCATCACGATGCGGACTTCGCGGTCCACACGCCCACTCCAATCGAAAAGCGGGCGCCCCTGCGCGAACAGTGAGGACGCCGACACCGCCAGCGCGGCGACGGACAGAGGAAGCGAAATGAGGTGACGGCCAGGACGACGGGACAACATTGCAAGCTCCTTGTAGGCGACGTAGTCGCGGTGAGGTCGACGTCATGCCGGCTCTGTCGCCGGCCAGTCCTAACGACTCGACCGCACCTGTCTCCAAAGCAGCCGGCATGCCGATCCGCGCCGCGCGGATTGCCACGTGTGCGCGCCGTCACCAGCGTTGCGCAAGTCGAAGCCAGTGCGCAGCTTCCGCGTCGTTCATGAACCGGTAAGGCTGCCCGATCAGTCAATTGTGATGGGCGCCGCGTCCGCCGTCTCGGACAAAGCCGCGTCCACGCGCGGAGACAATCGTCGACCTAACGCATTTAATCAGTTCGCAACGCTTCCAGCGGACCGACGCGAGCGGCGCGGGAGGCGGGTACGTAGCCCGCGATCGCGGCGCTCGAGGCGAGCACCCCCAGTGCGACGACGATCGACGGAAAATCGACGAGCTCCACGCCGAACAACTGGTTGCGGAGGAGACGGGTGGCCGCCACCGCGAGCGGGACACCAACGATCGTACCCGCCACCACCAGGCGCATTGCTTCGCCGAGGACCATGCGGCGCACGCGATTGGCATCGGCGCCGAGGGCCATGCGGAGGCCGAACTCGCTCGTGCGACGCAGCGTCGCGTACATCATCACGCCGTACAGACCTAACGCGGCCAGCGCGAGGGCCAGCGTGCCGAAGAAGCTGGCCACCTGGGCGACGAGCAGATCCTGGCTGATCGACTGGCGCATGAGCGCCGTGAGCGGGTCGTTGTCGAGCACGACCAGCGAGCTGTTCGCCGCCGTCAGCTCGCGCCGAGCAGCCGCGACGAGCTTCGCGGGGTCGCCAGTCGCGAGCAGCTCGAACGTGAACTCCGTCGGCATGCCGGCCGTTTGATAGACCGGCAGGTAGAGCCGTCGCACGGGCGACTGACGAAGCTCGTGATCCTTCGTGTCGGCGGCGACGCCCACGATCTCGTACGTCGTGCTATCTACCTTCACGCGGTGGCCGACGGCCTGCCCCTTCGGGAAGTAGGCCGTCGCCATTGTCTGATTCATGACGGCGACGGGCGGCGCGTGCTCGTTGTCCGTTTCAGCGATGTCCCGCCCCTCGATGAGACGCGCACCGATCGCCTTGAAGTACCCGGCGCCAACGCGATCGTAGTTCGCGCTGGTATCGGCTTCGGTACGGGGAGTAAAGCCCTCGACGCGCAGCGATGTGAACGACTCGGTCCCACTGAAGATCCCGTTCTCCGAGAACGTCGCTGCGGCGACGCCCGGGATTCGTCGGACGCGTTCGAGCAGCTCCCGTGACAGCTGTGCGAGCCGCTCGCTCTCGAGGCCCGTGGGCGCGGCGTCGACGGTGACAATCAGCAGACGATCACGTGCCAGGCCGGGATCGACGTTCGAGAGCGCTCGAGTGCTGCGTACGAGCATGCTCGTGCCCACGAGCAACGTGAGGGACAGTGCAACCTGAAAGACGACGAGCAGCTTCCCGAGGCCGAGTCGACCCGGGCCGCCCAGCAGGCCGCCGGTCGTCCCTCGGCTGTGCGCGCGGAGCGTCGCTGCCAGCTCGACGCGCGTTGCTCGCAATGCGGGGATGAGGCCGAACAGGAGAGCGGTAAGCCCGGTCACGATAGCCGTGAACGCCAGCACGCGAACGTCGAGCCGGGTGTCGAGAGGCACGGCGCCCGGCCCGCCGTCGGCAATCCGCAGCAGCACCTTGCTTCCCCAGCTCGCGAGGACAAGCCCCAACGCCCCGCCGAACGCCGCGAGAATCAGATTCTCGGTGAGCAGCTGTCTGACGAGCCGCACGCGGCCGGCGCCGAGCGCCATCCGAACGCCGAGCTCGCGGGCGCGAGCGGCGCCGCGGGCGAGCAGCAGGTTCGCGACGTTCGCGCAGACCACGAGCAGCACGAGCGCCACGGCCGCCATGAGCGTGTTGAGCGGCTCGGCGTAGATGGCCCGGAGGCCCGAGATGCCGCGCCCGCCGGACTCCACTTTGACCTCTTCCTTCTGCAGGCCGATGGCGCTGTCGTCGCCCGGCGCGGTCCCGATGACCGTTTGGCGCACCAGTGTAGGATAGGCCGCCTGAATCTGGGCGAGCGCGACGTTAGGCACTCGGCGCCCGATGAAGAGCAGCCAGCTCTGCGTGGGCGACTTGAGCCAATCGCGACTGTTCAGCGCCGGTTGCATCGTGACCGGCATCCAGATGTCGGTCATGCGGCCGACGACTTCGCCGGTAAAGCCGGGAGGCGCAACGCCGACGACAGTGAACGGGATGCGGTTCACGGTGATCGCGCGCCCGATGATGCTCCGATCGCCGCCGAACCGCCGCTGCCAGTACGCGTAGCTCAGCACCGCAACCGCAGCGCCGTTGGTGACGCGGTCGTCATCCACGGTGAGTGGGCGGCCGAGAAACGTGGGGACGCCGAGGACGGCGAAGTAGTTGCCGCTCACGAGCCGTCCTCGCGGGTGTTCAACCCCGGCGTCGCCACCCTGGCCCGTGCGCGCGGCGTCGGGAATGACGACGTCCAGCCGCCCGGCGCGACCGGTGGCGAGAAGGCCAGTGAAGAACGGCGTCTCCTTTCGGAGCTCCACGTAGGCAGGATAGGAGAAGAGGTCGACGCGCAGCGAGCCGTCGGACGCGCTGTTCGTGCGCCGCGAATCGCCGATCACGACGAGCTGATCGGCGTTAGGCACCGGCAGCGGGCGGAGCAGCAGCGCGTCGATGAGCGTGAAGATCGCGGTGTTCGCGCCGATCCCGATCGCGAGCGACAGCACGATCACGAGCGCGAACCCGACATTGTTGCGGAGGGATCGCAGGGCGTACGTCACATCCTGGCGCAGCTCGGCGAGGTAATTCGCGCGCTTCACGGTCTTCTCCTGCTGGTAGTCGATGTCGAGCATTTCGGCGCGCACGGTGTCCCAGTCGCCGAACTGGCGCAGGGCCTGGGCGCGAGCGGTGGCGGGGTCCAGGCCGCGCTCGACGAGGCGGCGGATGCGCATGTCGAGGTGGAACGCGAGCTCGGCATCGACGTCGCGCTCGACGCGGTGAGGCCCGAGCTCGAGGCGGAAGAGCCGCCGCTTGCCAGGTGGGGTGTGCCCCGAATCGGTCATGTCGCCGGCACCGGCGTGGTAGCGCGGAGCGCACGGCCGGCGACCTCGACGAAGCGATGCCAGGATGAAGTGCCGGACTGGAGGCGTTCGCGGCCAGCTTTGGCGAGGCTGTAGTACTTCGCCTGCCGGTTGTTGTCGGACAGGCCCCACTCGGCCCTGATGAGCCCGCGGCGCTCGAGGCGATGAAGCGCGGGGTAGAGTGTGCCTTCGCCGATCAGGAAGGCGGCGTCGGTGGCCTGCTCGATCCATTCGACAACGGCGTAGCCGTGTCGAGGCCCCCAGCTCAGGGCTTTGAGGATGAGGAGGTCGAGGGTGCCTCGCATGAGGCTGACGTCGAGGTCGTCCATTGCATCGCGACGGAGAGTAGTGCTAAGAGCTTAGCATCACTCCCATCGTGACGCAAGGGGAACACGCGAAAGGCGCTGGGCTGGGGCTGGGGTCCCGGGGGCCGGGTGACGCTGAGTGGAACGGCTTGCTGGCAGCCAGCGCCTTGCTGGCGGGCGGCGCAATGAAAGGATGAAACTGGAGTCTGACTTCTGACCCCAATTGCATCGTTCCATCGCATCGACCAGCTCGTTCGCGCTTACCGAGGCGTTATGCGAAATACCCCGCCCTCGCTCCGGCCGCCTAACGATGGATTGTACATCTCCTCCGCATGTGCCGGTGGACGGATGAACGTGCCCGCCGTCGTCGCGCGCGCCACGTACGTCGCCGTATAAGTGCCCTTTTCCAACGCGCGGGCGAAATACACGACGCGGTCATCGCGGATTTCCTGATGCTCCCACGGCGACCACCAATCACCGTACCACGTACCGAAGCGCGATTGACCCCGGTTGGCGCGGTCACCCGCCGCTTTCGCGCCTTTGCTCGACGGCGTTTCGAACGGCGCGAGCGTGCTTGACGTCTGGAGCGACAGATCGACCACCTCCAGGCCCGCAGGCAGCATGTCCTCCACGGCCAGGAATTCGCGCGTCGACGGTAACGTGATTCGTAGCCGTCCTCGAACCAGGTCGCCCTCCTTCACTTCCGTTGCAGGCTTCCCATCATCGAAGCGCTCGAACCATCGCTCCACGATCACACCCCGGGCATCCGATTTCGTCGGCCGCGACCTCGGTACCTCCTCGACCGTCAGCGAGTAGTAGACCGGAAGCGCTCCGCCCTCGAGCCGAAGCGGCAGTACGAGCCAATCGCCATCGCGCTCGACCAACCCGTCGAGCGAGATCGTCGAGTCCGGGCTCGCGCCCGTTTCGCTCGTCATGACGACCCGGTCCCGACGGTGCTTCCTGACCGATCGCACCGTGAGTGAGCGAGACGCTTCGGTCGTGCGCTGCCAGATCGCGATGTCGCTCAGAGCGGCCGACGCGGCGGCATAGTCCTGGGTATTCCAGATCCACCCTCGAAGCGCGCGCTGCTGACTGACGATGGTCTCGATTCCGGTCAGGATGCCCGGGTTATCCGGATCGAGCGCCAATGTCGCTTGCACGAGACGAGCGGAGGGCCTAACGCGTGATGCAAACCAGGACGGCGGGATCAGGGAGTCGGGTATCTCGAGACGGTTTCCGACGATCTCGACGGGCCGCCACGCGCGAGCGAGCACCTCGCGAGCCGTAGCCGTGTCTCCCCTTTCTCCAAGGAGCTGCGCGAGCAGGACCCGATCCTCCCAGAGCATTTCGGACTCGTGATGGAGGATCTCCTCCTCACCCGCTCCATCAGGGACGCGGGCGCGTCGCAGATAGACGAGCCTCGCGAGCTGCTGACCCAGTTTGCCTGCGCTCACTGTCCTCCGCTGATCCTGCAGGACGAACAGCGTGTCGTCTGGAATTCGCATGCTGGTCAGATAGCTCGCGATGCGGGTCAGCGTCCGTTCCGGCACCTGCAGCCCGAGCTCGCGTGCGCTCAACAGCATCGTCCCGGCATATGTCGTGAGTCGCGCGTCCGTCCAGTCGTTTGGCCCCCAATAGCCGATTCCACCTTCCTGCGTCTGACGTCGACTCAGAACATCCACGGCCGTCTGAAGCTCTCGACGCAAATCGCCTGCGAGGGGAGCGACCGTCGAGTCGAGGAGACTCGCACGCTGCAGCCGCAGCATCCCCACGATGACCTCGCCCGCGCTCGCCAGCTGCTCGGTACACTGGTACGGGTAGACGTGCAATCGCCAATAGGCGCTGCGAACGATGGTCACCGGCGTGGTACCAACGCGCACCGTTAGGCGCGATCGCGCCGGATCCAGCTCGCGGGGCAGGAACATGCGCACGGTCGTGCTGCCGCGCGCTACGCCGGTCGTTGTGTGAAAACGCGGACTGTACGGCGGCCGGACCGGCAGCGCAGCCATCACGGCATCATCATATCCGCCGCCGTCGACGTCGAACCGGAACGCGGCAGTGTCCCCCGGCCCGGCGCGTGTCCGCCACTCGAAGCGAACTTCCGTGCTACTGTCGGCGCCGATTGTGCGGGTCACGTGCGAAGCGCCGTCGATGCTCGCCGCTTGGGCCGACGCCCGAACGTTCACGTTTGCTCTCGCGCCGGTTTGGTTCGTGAGCACCGCTCCCGCGAGAAGCTCGTCACCAGTGCGCAGGAATCGCGGCAGCGCACTCCGCGCGAGCAACGGCTTGGTTACCAGCAGCGACGCCTGGCCACCTCCGAACCTGCTGTCGGTCGTGGCGGCAACAGCGATCAACCGATACGTCGTCACGTTGTCAGGCAGCTTGACCGCTGCCGTGACCGACCCGTTGGCATCGGTCCGAAGTGCGCTCCGAAAGAACACCGTTGTCTTGAAGTTCGAACGCAACGCTGTGGCGGTAGGCTCGCGGAAACCCGTGCGCGACATGGAGACCAACGAATTCCCTGCCCTGCTGCCGTAGAAGTCCGTGTACCACCCGTTCGGCCTGAGATTCTGGCCGAGCTGCGCGAGAACCGCTGCGGTGGACGCGAACGTCAGCCCGGAGCCGCGAGACGTATACATCGTGGCGTACGGATCCGGCACTTCGTATTCGGCGAGCGCGATGACACTCTCGTCCACCGCCCACAGCGTGACTTCTCCCGATACCGGGCGCATCAGGTCATCGCGGACCCGTACCGTGATCCGCGCGCTGTCAGCGGGCTGATAGCGGTCCTTGCCCGCGATGACGTCGACGCGAAGCTGCTTCAGGAATCGCGCTACGTGAAGCGTAGCGCGCGCCGTCCGGATCCGATTAGGGAGCGAATCCGTTCGCCACGCAGCGGTAGAATCGATAAGCACCACACCCACGGTCGCGCCGGGAATGAGCGAACTGGCGACGACGAACGGAACGGTCGTCTCGCCGGCGCCAACCGTAAGACGCCGCTGCGCCAGAATCCCTTCACGCTCGATGGTGACCCACGCTTCGGCCCGCCGAAACGGCGAGATGAACTGCACGCGAACCGTGTCGCCGACCATGACCGTGTCCGGCGTGACGTGCATCGAGAGTGCAGTCGGCGATCGCCTGGCGGCGAAGCGGTCATCTCCCGCAAAGACATAACGGGAAATCGACGTGGTCACCTCACGGCCGTGGTCGTCGCGGATGGTGAACAGCAATCGGGTTACGTCGCCCGCTCGCGGAGTGAACGCGTACCTAACGATCGAATCGGACGTGACGAGCGAGTCACGTGCGATCGTATCGGTCACCCATGACGATGACGGGTAGGATAGATCGGTCGCCCGCGACCAGATCCAGCGATGCCGCAATGCGAGGATACCGACGTGCGCGCCGCTCACACGCCGGCCGTCAGGTCGCACGGTCATGACGTCCAGCGACCTCGCGGCGCCCTGCTTCCAGTACCAATCCCGGCGGGGATCACGCACAGCGACATAGATGCCCGACGCGTGGACGGGCGTCGACGCGCTTGCCGTTACGGTCTCGCGGTTCAAATCTTCGACGGCGACGGTCACGTCGAGTTGCCCGGGTTCGTTCAGGCTGCCTGACTTCGTCGGAATCGCGAGTGTCACGGAACCCGTCGCGTCGAGCGTGTCCACCCCGGAAATGTCATCGCCATCGGATCGGCTATTCGGCCCGTAGTAGTCACGGGAGCGCCCGATAATGAATCCATCCGGCAACCCAGGAATCGGCAAACGACCCTCAAGGCCGGACGTGTTGGCAGACCATTTAACGACGGCGCCCGCCATCGCCGCGCCGAAGTAGTATCGCGAACTGACCTGTGCGCGGATCGTATCGCCCAGGGACCTAACGACGGTGTCGAGCGCCAGCGTAGCCTTGAACTCGGGCGCGCGATACTCGGCCACACTGAAACCATTCCAGGCGACTGTACGCCAGGCACTGTCGACGACGGCCTCCAGTCGCACCATGTAATAGCCCAGCGTGGCGGTCCGAGAAATGGCAAACGAGTCGGCGGCGGAGCCGAATTCGTTCAGGTGACGCACCATGCTTCGAATGATTTCGGGGTCGTTAGGGCCGCGCTCGGTCGACTCGACGCGTATGCGAATCGAGTCACCTCGCGGCACCGCCAGACGCCCAAGCCATCCCTCCCGAAGCATGGCCCCGACGTACGCGAGTTCCCCTGGCCGATAGATTGCCCGTTCCGTGTAGACCATCCCGCGAACGATGCGGTCGCGGTCGTATGACCAGTCCGCGAAACCGGCGTCGAGCAGCTGCGACTCGCGAGAGTACGGCGACACGAGCGTCATCGAACGGTCGGCGCCATGCGTGACCTCGACGACTCGAGGACCGAAGCGAAAATACCCCGGGCCGTAGTACCAGTACCCGAACGGCAGAGGGTTCTCCGCGCGCGCCGTGGGCCGCCACTCCGGATCGCGTTGCAGGTCCGCGACGCCGCTGGCGTCGGTCGTTCCGCTGGCAGCGACGCGACCGCGATCATCACGAAGCCTGACGCTCGCTCCCGCAACGGGTTGCCCGTCGTTGACGTTCGTGACGAACACCGAGCCCCATGCCAGGTCGACCCGCGCGTGCGCGAGGAGATCCGTAACCTGCACGAGCGCGACGAAATTCGAGAGCGGCTGCAAGCTTCCGAGGATCACTATCTCCGGGAGCTCGCCGGGCTTGTGCCCACCGACCCTCGTCGGCACAGGTTCGCGCAGGAACGCCCGGCCCCGGATCGCGAGCAGAGCGCCGCGACTCGGACCCAGCACCGCCGCAGGTAGACGAACGTCCGTGAGCTGCTCCTCGTTAGGCTTGCGCGGCAGCACGACGATGTGGTGCACGGTGTCGCGCAAACGCCCCACGATGCGCGCTACCGAGTCGGGGCTCACCGACGCTGCAACGACCGCGTCACGCAGCGAATCAGGTATCGGAACGATCGCGAGGTCCACGCTGTCGGCATTGACGTGCGTGATGCGCAAGACCGGATTCTCGCGCGAGAGCGTGAAGAACCCAAGCTGATGGCCGAGCGCCGGGCGGCGGTCACCAATCGACAGTGCAACCTCAGGCTCGCCCATCAGCGTCCGGCCGTACGCGTCAGTGAGCGTCGAGTCCACCCTAACGCGATACGTCGTGTTCATCTTGACCGGCAAGCGAATTACCCAGTCGGTTCCCCCGTCCGGCTCGTCGATGGTGAACGGCGTCGCGGGCTCGATGCGCAGGCGCTGCAGCAACGGGACTGGTTGTACAGGCGCCGAGAAGCGCAGCCTGAACGCGGGCGTGATGGCGCAGTCGTCAGCCGTACAATCCAGCGATGTGATCCGGAACTGCGGCATTGTAACCGCAGGACGCCGGAGCTCACTCCGCCCGGACACACCGAACGTCGGGACCACCCAGGTCCCCGAGCAGCCCTCTGGAATTGGGACCTCGGACTTCACCAGCACTGCTGTCCGGAATGGGTAGCTGACGTCGTAGCGGAAGAGAAACCGCGGCATGTACATCTCGGTCGGCGACGCCGGACGCGCGGATGTCACACGGAAACGAACCGTGCCTCCGGCACATGACGCCTTTCGCTCGAGCTCGAGCCGAGTCACGTGTGAGACTTCGGCCGTGTCGACGGGAGCGGTGTAGACGAGTGTGACTTCGCCGTTCGGCTCGAACAGCTCGCCGGCGGGACCGTAGAACGCCGGGAGATGTCCCACGAATCGCGGCCCGAACGTGTGAACCGTAAACACGTACGGCGCAGTGAGCCGCCCGCCGTCCTCCGCGGAAAACACTCCAATGGTAATCGTGTGGCGCCCCGAGCGAGGCCGCTCGTTAGGGATGATCCGGATCGTCTGCGGATCACGCCACTGGATGACGCCGGACAATGCCGGCTCGATCCTGACGAAGGTATTCGGGTCGGGCGCGCGTTCGACCGATGCCGCAACGGCTCGATCGAACATGACGATGATTGCCTCTCCGGCCTGCGCAGTGTCGAACGGCATGTGCCGCAGAACGCGGAGCGGCTGTTGCGCGGCAGCTGGCGGGGTTCGAGGAGAGAGTGATGCGAGGGCGACGGTGGCAGCGATCCAACCAATCAGGCGCATGATGCCTCCCGCGTATGGTGAGGAGTCCCGACGCGCGGCGTCCCATTGCCGCCCTCCCACGTTATCCGCGCTCGTACACCGCAACTCGGATTTCTTTCCGACAGCTGTCAGGTCTCGGTATTTACCCCGAGGCGCTTCGCGATCAACCTGTCGATGACTCGCGCGGGCAGCGCGAGCGGGATCGTCCAATTCCGCAATCGACGACCGACGACCGGATAAGACGTTCGAGGCGACGCGGCGGTCAGCGCTTTCCATACGACGTCGCCGACTCGCTCGGCGGGCAAGCCAGCTCGCCCACTGCGGAGTGCAGAACTTAGGAAGCGCTGCAGTGCTGGCCAGTACTCGGTTGCCGAGTACCGCGCCCCGTCAGTCCGTTCGGCCTTGTCCCAGATTGGTGTGACGACGGAGCCCGGGTTGATGATGATGACATCGATGCCGAAGAGCATCAGTTCGCGACGCAAGCTGTGGGACATGCCCTCCAGTGCGCGCTTGGATGCGGCGTAGGCGCCGAGGAACGGGGCGCTGATCCTCCCGGCGACGGAGCTGATGTTGATGATGCGTCCCGGTTTCCCGGTTCTCGTGCGGTCGGTACCGAGCAGCGGCGAGAACGCCTGTGTTACTGCGAGCGCGCCGAGCGTGTTAACCTCGAGGTGTCGGCGAACTTCCTCGAGAGGCTGATAGATCAGCGGCCCACCGACGGCAATGCCTGCATTGTTCACGAGCCCGAACAGCTTTGCTCCGCCGAGGGCATGCGCGACGACTGGTACCGACACGTGAATCGCGGATTCGTCGGTCACGTCGAACATGAGCGGGACAAACCGTTCGCCGAGCTCGTCGCGGATCCGGTGTCCGTCTTCGACGCGCCTAACGCTGCCGAAGACACGAACGCCATGGTCGATCAGCACGCGCGCGATGGCATAGCCGATGCCGGTCGACACGCCCGTAACGACGACCGCGCGATCCGCGCTCACCGAGCCGTGCGGCGTATGACCTTGCCCGGCTTCGCGCCTGTCGTCTTGCCGTCCGCGAACACCTCGGCGCCGTTGACCCACACACGCTCGATGCCAACCGACGTCAGATGCGGCTTCTGCGGCGTAGCGCGATCGACCACGGTCGCGGGATCGAACAGGACGAGGTCGGCGAACATGCCCGGAGTTATGCGACCCCGCCCCTTGATTCCCATGTGCTCCGCCGCGAGCGACGTCATGCGGTGCACGGCCTCCTCGAGCGGCATGACTTTGCGCTCGCGGACATAGCGGCCGAGGAATCGGGGGAACGCCCCATAGCCGCGAGGGTGCGGGCCGTCGAGCGAGCCGTCAGTGCTCAGGTTCGTGTGCGGCCACTTCATGATGGCCTCGACGTCCGGCTCGACCATGCTCGTGCCGATGACGCTCTCGGTCGAATGCCCCATGCTCTTGCGCATCGCTTCGGAATCTCGAATGAGGTCGATCAGCGTCGTGATCGAGTCTGTGCCACGCAGCGTCGAGATCTCCGCGACCGTCTTTCCAGCATACGAGGGGTTCGGCTCATAGCGGCCGAGGAGGAGGCCGCCGGGCGTTGAGGTCTGGGTGAGCGCGAACTCGGCGGCCACGCGGTTCTCGAAGTCGCGCTTCGGAAAGAGAACGGTGAGCGTGGAGTGCCAGTAGAGGTAGGGATAGATGTCGGCGGTGATGTCGACGCCGTTCGCACGCGCCGCGTCGATGATCCTCACGAGACTGTCGGCATGCCCCCAGAGCGAGCGCATGGCGAGCTTCGTGTGGGAGATCTGGACCGGGAGCTTCGCCTCGCGGCCGATGGTGATGATCTCGTCGATCGCGTTCCAGAAGGCGTAGTCCTCGCTTCGAATGTGGCTGATGTATCGGCCGCCGAAGGACGCGGCAACCTTCGCGAGCGCGATGACTTCGCTCGGGTCGGAGTAGATGCCGGGGTCGTACTCCAGGCCTGACGAGAGGCCGATGGCGCCGGCAGTCATCTCGGTCTTGAGAATGTCGCTCATTCGCGCGACCTCGGCCGGCGTAGCGGCGCGCTTGAAGTCAGTCCCCATGACCGAATCGCGGATGCTCCCGTGGCCAACGTACATGGCGACGTTGATGGCGGCAGGCGACTTCTCGAGGCGGCTGAAATAGCTGGCGAGCGGGATCGGCGACCCGCCGTCCTGGCCTCCTATTATGGTAGTGATCCCCTGCGAGACCACCGCGAGCGCGTCGGGGTGCTCGAAGAGGTCGTCGTCGGCGTGCGAGTGGCTATCGATGAACCCGGGGGCGAGCGTGAGACCGTGGGCGTCGATTACGCGTTCGCCGTCGCGGGCGGTGAGATCGCCTACCGCAGCGATGCGGTCACCTTCGACGCGAACGGACGCTCGGCGGGCCGGTGAGCCGGAGCCGTCGATGACGTTCGCATTCGCGATGAGGAAGCCGGGGCGCGCCGGCGCTGGAGCCGAGCTCTTCGCGCAAGCGGTCGTGATTGTGGTTACTACGACGGAGGCGGCTATCAGCCTTCGGTGCATGGAGGACGTCGCTCGTTATGCTGGGGATCGTCAAGCATCTCAGACAAAGCGTGAACGGATGCTTCGGATCGAACGGATGCTTCGGATCGAACGAATTCTGCGGATCGCTCCGGGTTCGCGAAAGCCGTTGTCGTCATCCCGAGCGCAGCGAGGGATCCTCAGGTTCCCGACAGAGGGCTCTCTCTCGGGACGATGAAGATCCCTCGCCTGTCGGCTCGGGATGACATAGCCTGCCGGCTCGGGATGACATAGCCTGCGGCTCGGGATGACAAAGGCTCACTTGCGGCGACCCCGCCGGCCCGCCAGAGTTGAACGCTCGCCACGAGTTCTCCGCCATCCGAGCCAACAATGACTGCTTTCAGCATCCTCGTTCTCGCCGCGCTCCAGGCCCAGACGCCCGGCCAGCAGCAGACGTTGTCCCAGCTGCCTCCGTCCCCGATCGCGAAGCTCGTCGTCACTCCGGCCAAACCGACGATGACCGCGCGGGACACGCTGCGGCTCACGGCGCAGGCGCTCGACGCGAGCGGGAAGCCGGTGGATAGCGTGCGCTTCCGGTACATCCAGTCGAGCGGGGCGCGGTTCGAGGGCCGAGTGGACACGACCGGCCTCGTTCGCTCCGGGTCGACCGGGACCATTCCCGTCACTGTCGTCGCGCTCGTGCCCGGGACGCGGCCCGTGACCGAGGT
>JBKOYV010000359.1:0-4418 GCA_046725585.1 Gemmatimonadota bacterium
CTGCTCGAGCCGCCGGACGCGGGCGACGTCTACCTGGAAGGAGAGCGCCTCTCCGGGCTCAGGGAGAAGGACCTCGCGCGGCACCGCTCCGAGGTCGGGATGGTCTTCCAGCGGTTCAACCTCTTCCAGAACATGTCCGCCCTCGACAACGTGATGTGCGGCCTCCGCGAGGTGCGGCGCCTGCCGAAGCGCGAGGCGCGAGAGCGGGCCCAGGAGCTTCTCGCGCGCGTCGGCCTGGCGGACAAGGGGTCGCAGTACCCGGACGAGCTCTCCGGCGGACAGCAGCAGCGCGTGGCGATCGCGCGAGCACTCGTGATGCGGCCGAGGGCGATGCTGTTCGACGAGCCGACGTCGGCGCTCGACGTCGAGCTCGTGCGCGAGGTGCTCGACGTCATGGAGGGGCTCGCGCGCGAGGGGATGACGATGGTCGTCGTCACGCACGAGCTCCGCTTCGCGCACCACGTCGCGCACACGGTGCTGATGATGGACGAGGGCCGGATCGTCGAAGAGGCGCCGCCCGACGACTTCTTCTCGACGCCGAAGGAGGAGCGGACGCGGCGCTTCCTGGCGCTCGTCGAGTGACGGCCTCTCCGCCTTGGGTCTCCGGCCGCGCTCAGAAGCCGAGCCCGATGCCGCTCGGATGCGAACCGTGCGCAACCGCCTGGCGGAGACCGAGCATCCCCACGACCCGACCTGCCTCGACGACAGGGAGGTGGTGGACGGCGTATTCGCCCATCAGCGCTGCGGCCGCGTCCAGCGTCGTTCTCGGCAAGACGGTCACGGGGTCGGCCGTCATCCACTCGCGCACGCGTGCATCGCTCGGGTGCACGCGCTGGGCGAACGCCGTGAGCAGGTCGCGGGTCGTGAGGATGCCGATCAGCCGGCCATAGTCGACGACGACGGCCGAGCCGACGTCTCGATTCCTCATCCGCTCGGCGACCTCGCCGAGCGTGTCCTCCGGCGCGACGACGAGCGGGTCGCTCGACATCTCGTTGCCGACTGTTCGCTCGTCGTCGTCCCCGGCGCCGGCCGCCGGCTCGAGGCGGCTCCTCGTCAGTGTGGCGATCACGTCTTCGTCGATCTCCACATCGACCAGGACGGCGCCGCCGGCAGAGGAGGGCTCCGCCGGTGCGTCCACGCCGACAAGCCGACCGAGAAACGGCGACAAGTGTCGGCCGACGATCTTCGCGGGCGGCCACCACAGCGGCTCCGTGTCGGCCGCCGACACCGGGTCGTACTCGTTGGTGATGTCGTGCCGAAGGTACCGGGGCTTGCCTCCCGTGAGGAGCACCCCGCGCAGAACCGGCTGGAACGGCTGCGGGACGACGTCTGCGCCTGCGAGCGCGGCGATCGTCTCGGCCGCGGCATCGGCCTGCTGGCTCGCGATTCCACCCTGCTTGACGGGAAACGTCGTGATGTCGCCGGCGGCAAAGACGTCGTCGAGGCCCGTGACGCGGCCGTGAGCATCGACCGGAACGAAGCCCTCCACCGTCTGCGGCACGCCGTGGATTCGCGGCCCGCCGAGGCGCGGCAGCGCGACGACTCGGTCGACCTCGACAACGCCCTCCGGGAAGAGCCTCAGCTCGCCGTCCACGACCTCGAACGCGTGTGCGGCGGCATGAAGTTCGATCCCCCGCGCGTCGAGGAGCGCACCGACCGCCTCGACCGCCGGGCGCCCGAAGAGCTGCAGCGGCTCGTGCTCGGCCGTGACGAGCGCCACTCGGACGTCTCGCAGCCCTCTCGCAGCGACGTACGCGGCCGTCATGAGCGCGAGCTCGTACGCGGGCAGCGACCAAACGGCTCCCCGCGGCACGACGAACGCAACCCGTCGCACCTCTCCGGCGGCGAGCTCGTCGAGCAGGCCCGAGATCGCGTCGGTGTCGGCTGGGCCGCGAAACGTGAGCGCACCGTTGATCGCAGGGCTCGGCAGCGCGCCGCAGGCGAGGAGCAGGCTGTCGTACGCGATCTCGGCTCCCGGCGCAGTGTGCGCGACGTGCCGCGGCGAGTCGATGCCTACGAGCGTCCCCGGAGAGAAGGTCGCGCCTGCCGCAGCCGCCAGCTCGGAGAGCTCGAAGCGGCGCACGGCCCCGAGCGCGAATGGCTCGGCGACCGCGAGCGGGCGATACCAGAAATAGGGCTCGGGAGCGAGCAGCTCGACACTGACGCAATCCTCCGCGAGCGCGCGGAGAGCCAGCGCAGCCTCCAGTGCAGCCACACCCCCGCCGGCGACGAGCACTTGTGTCTGCGATCTTCGATTCATGACCGATCGGAGACGACGAGGACATCGCACGGCGCCCGCCTCAACACGGCAGCGTTGAGCGAGCCACCTTCGGCGTCCCGGCTCCCGCCGGCGTTAGGGCGACCTACGACCACGAGGTCGGCCTCGAGCTCGCGTGCGGCGGCGACGAGCTCGTCGGCCGGATCGCCCACGGCCTGGACATAACGAGCCTCCACGTGTCGGCGAAGGAGGCGGTCGTGCGCCTCTGCAAGCGCGCTGTCGCCGGCACCTGCCTCGGTGGCGACCGCCACGACGGTGAGCATCGAGCCGTAGCCGGTCAGCTGTGCGGCGGTGTCGAGAGCACGCCGTGCGGCCGGCGAGCCGTCGTATCCGACCACGATCCTGCGCGGTTGGGCTGCCATGCAGGGCATGGTGGCCGGCCACCGGCGAGGAAACGTCCGGGTCGCACCCCGGATTCGCTGCGGAGAACTACTGAATGAAATGCGCGGCTCCGCGGAGGTGCCGCGAACGGCGGGCTCCTACCGTGCGCGCGTACCAGCTCTTCTAGGAGGGATGAACCGACATGTCCAGTTATCCGGTTTCCAGACGCGCGCCGCAGACGAGATACAGCCGTGAGGAGGGCAGCTCCGGGACGGCCGCGAAGGTTCTCGCGCTCTTCCTCGGGATCGCGGTGGGAGTGCTCGTGATCGCCGTCGTCGTACTGATGCAGGCCGCGGACGAGGCGCGCGACGAGGCGAAGGCGGCGAGCGCGCAGCCGGCTGCGTCGGCTTCGACGGAGGACCACGCGGCACACGCAGCAAGCGCGATCAGCCTGCCGCTCCAGAGCTTCGCGGGCAAAACGGCCGAGAACGCGGAGGCGCTGGCCAAGGCTCACGCGGCCTACGACGCGACGCTGCCGGCGGTGCCCGCAAGCAACCTCGTCAGGGTCCACATGACCCTGAAAGACATGGTCGTCGAGGTGGCGCCCGGCGTGAAGTACAACACCTGGGCATTCGACGGTCACGGCGCACCCGGGCCGGTCGTCCACGTCCGGCAGGGTCAGATGGTCGAGATGACGCTCACGAACGGCGGCGCGATCCCGCATTCGATCGACTTCCATGCCGCCCGCATCGCTCCGAACGTCGCCTTCCGCGACGTCGCGCCCGGCGAGTCGTTCAGGTTCCGCTTCAAGGCGGGGGACCCGGGCGTGTTCATGTACCACTGCGGCACGAAGCCGGTGCTCGCGCACATCGCCAACGGCATGTACGGCGCGATCGTCGTCGATCCGGCGACGCCGCTGCCGAAGGCCGACCGGCAGTACGTGCTCGTGGCAAGCGAGTGGTATCTGAACGGCGACGGCATCTCGCAGCCCGCCTCGCTCGACATGGCCAAGGCTCGGGCGATGATGCCAGACTGGACGACGTTCAACGGTTATGCGAACCAGTACGTCACGCACCCGCTCACCGCCAAGCCGGGCGAGACGGTGCGCTTCTACGTCGTTGCCGCCGGTCCGACGCTCGACACGAATTTCCATGTCGTCGGGACGATCTTCAACCGCGCATGGGTCAACGGCGACATGGCGAAGTACCAGACGGGCGTCCAGACGGTCGGCATCCCCGCGGGCGGCGGCGCGGTCTTCGACGTGAAGATCGACCGGCCGGGCCTGTACCCGTTCGTCAGCCACGCGTTCGCCCACGTCGATCTGGGCCAGGTCGGCCTGCTGAAGGTGGGCAATCCGAAGGGCTCGATGAGCCACTGACCCGACCGACCGAGCCGGCCCGCACCGGCGGGCCGGCTACTACCGTGTCCGGTAGCGACAGGGAGGTGGAAACGATGACCGAGACGACCACCGTGGCGGCGCCCGAGCTGACGGACGAAGAGCTGCGGCTGCTGGATGCGTACTGGCGGGCGGCGAACTACCTGTCCGTCGCGCAGATCTATCTCCTCGACAACCCGCTGCTGCGCGAGCCGCTTCGTCCCGAGCACGTCAAGCCGCGCCTGCTCGGCCACTTCGGCACGACGCCAGGCCTCAACCTGATCTACGTCCACCTCAATCGTACGATCCGCGAGCGCGACCTCGACGCGATCTACGTGACGGGCCCGGGTCACGGCGGGCCGGCGGTCGTCGCGAACGCCTACCTCGAGGGGACGTACAGCGAGCTGTATCCGCACGTGAGCAGCGACGAAGAGGGGCTGCGCC
>JBKOYV010000257.1:0-19161 GCA_046725585.1 Gemmatimonadota bacterium
GGCCAGGCCTTCAAGGACGACCCGGAGACGTACAAGAAGGTCGCAGCATGGACGGCCAGCGCGACCGCTGCAGACGTACAGAACGCGGCGAAACGGTGGATGACCGGCGGCGTCTACGTGCTCGAGGTTCATCCGTTCGACGAGCTTGCGCCGATCGCGTCGACCGTCGACCGCAAGAAGGGATTGCCGGACGTCGCGGCACCGCCCGCAGCGCCGCTGGCCGCGCCGGAACGCGCGACGCTCTCGAACGGGATGAAAGTCGCACTCTCCCGGCGGACGGCCGTGCCTGTCGTTAGGCTGCAGATGGTGATCGACGGCGGCTACGCCGCCGATGACCCGCGGAAGCCGGGTGTGGCGTCGATGGCTGCGGAGATGCTGACGGAAGGCACCACGACGCGTTCCTCACTGCAGATCGCCGACGAGCTCGCGTCGCTCGGCGTGAACCTCAACGCCGGCGCCGACCTCGACGTCGTTCGCGTGTCGATGTCGGCGCTCAAGGACAAGCTCGACCCGGCGCTCGCGATCTACTCGGATGTCGTGCTCCATCCGTCGTTCCCACAGAGCGATCTGGATCGCGTGAAGAAGATCCAGCTGGCGAACATCCAGCAGGAAAAGGTGCAGCCGTTCACGATGGGACTTCGCGTGCTGCCGATCCTTCTCTACGGGACCGAGCACGCGTACGGTCAGCCCCTCACGGGCAGTGGCACCGAGGCAAGCGTCACGGCGATGACGCGCGCGGATCTCGTCGCCTTCCACGAGACGTGGTTCAAGCCCAACCACGCGACGATCATCGCCGTCGGCGACATCACCATGCCGGATCTCGTGGCGAAGCTCGAGCGGACGTTCGCGGGATGGAAGCCCGGCGATGTCCCCGCGAAGAAGGTGGCCGACGTCGCGAGCAGGCCGCGCCAGAACGTCTTCGTCCTCGATCGGCCCGGCGCGGACCAGTCGTACGTCCTCGCGGGTCAGCTCATTGCGCCAAAAGCCAACCCCGACGAGATCCCATTCCAGCTCTTCAACGACGCCTTCGGCGGTGCGTTCGTCTCCCGCATCAACATGAACCTGCGGGAAGACAAGCACTGGTCGTACGGATCGTTCAGCTTCCCGATCGACGCACGCGGTCCGCGCATGTGGATGGTCATGGCGCCGGTGCAGACCGACAAGACCAAGGAGTCGCTGGCGGAGGCGGTGAAGGAGCTGCGGCAGGTCGTCGCCGAGAAGCCGTTGACCACGGCCGAGATCGCGGACGCGAAGGACCGCATGATCAAGACACTGGCGGGCCGCTGGGAGACGAGCGCGGCGGTGGCTGGCGCGTTAGGCGAGATCGTGACCTACGGCCTGCCTGACGATTACTACGTCAAGTATGCCGACGTGGTTCGCAACGCCACGGACGCCCAGGTGAATGCGGCGGCGAAGAAGTTCGTCGATCCGAGCCGGTTGACCTGGGTGGTCATAGGCGATCGGGCCAAGATCGAGGCCGGGATCAAGGAGCTGAAGCTGGGCGAGGTTGTGCTGCTCGACGCGGACGGTCGGCCGAAGAACGCGGTTCCCTGACGCGGCTACTCGGCCCGGAGCGCCCGCATGGGCTCGATCCCGGCCGCTCGCCGCGCAGGGAAGAATCCGGCGATCAGCGCCGTCGCGAGCAGAGCCGCCGCGACGGTGACGAACATCGCCGGATCGCGCGGCGAGAGCCCGAACAGGAATGCCGCGACGACTTTCGTCGTCACCAGCGCCGCGCAAAGGCCGATCACGATGCCGACGCCGGCAACCCAGAGCGTCTCGTGGAAGACCTGTCGCACGACGCGCGAGCGCGTCGCACCTAACGCCATGCGGACGCCGATCTCCCGCGTGCGACGAGCGACGCGATAAGACATCACGCCGTAGAGACCCACGAACGCGAGCAGCAGCGCAAGCACCCCGAACCCGGTAGACAGGCTCGCCAGCAGTCGCTCACGAATCAACGCCGCGTCGACCTGCTGCTGCATCGTGCGGCTGTACCAGACAGTTGCGTCCTTGCTCAGCGCTCGGACCTGTTCGCGAACGGCGGCAGCCAGCGCGCGCGGGTCATTCCGCGAGCGAATCTCCACGGTCATGCCTCCGAGGACTTCCGGCTTTCCATCGAGCCCGGTCGTCGGTTGGCCCATTGCGGTGTAGACGGTGGCGGGTGCCTCGTCCCTCAAACCTTCGTGGCGGATGTCCGGCACGACGCCGACGATCGTCGCGAAGTCACGCTCCGACCCGAATCGAAGCGTCCGCCCGATCGGATCGCTCGCACCGAAGTAGCGACGCACCATCGCTTCGTTCACGACTGCGACTCGCTGTGAGCCGCGGCGGTCCCGGTCGGTGAACAGTCGTCCACGCAGCAGCCGTATGTCGTAGAGCCTGAAGTAATCCGGCGTCACGACCATCGCGGATACGCCAGTTCGGTCGGACGGGACACCCGGCACGACGATGGCGCGAGTCTCCACCGAGTTGTCGATCGGGCTGCGGTTCGAGAGAGCGGCCGCCATCACGCCGGGCAGGACGCGAAGCCGTTGCTCGAGGTCGTCGTACAACGCCACGCGGCGCTCCGGCGTGAATGAGCTGCCCCACGTGTCGACGTTGACCAGGACAATGTTGTCGCGCTGGAAGCCAGCATCGAACGTCCGGAGGTTTCGCAGCGTCTGCACAAGCAGGCCGGCGGTCGCGATCACCAGCACGCACAGCGAGATCTGTCCCATGACGAGCAGTTTCCCCGTCGCGAGGCGGCGCCGCGGTGCATGACCGACCGCGCCCTCTTTGAGCGCCCGCGTCAGGTCGACGCGCGTGGCGGTGAATGCCGGCAACAAACCAAACCCGACGCCGGTCAGGATCGACACTCCGACGGTGAACGCGAACACTCGGCGATTGAGCTCGACGTCGAGATGCATCGGGCTCTGACCGGTCGCGAAGGACGACACGACGACGCCGGTACTCGCGACCGCAATGGCGACTGCGGCGATTCCGCCAAGGGCCGCGTAGAGCAGGCTCTCGGTCAGGAACTGACGCACGAGCCGTGCTCGTTCAGCGCCGATGCTGAGTCGGACCGCGACCTCACGCGTGCGCGCCGTTGCCCGTGCGAGCAGCAAGTTCGCGACGTTCGCGCACGCGATGACCAGGACAATGCCTACCATCGCCATCAGAATGCGCAGCGGCGTCGCGTACGGCCGTCGCAGATCTGTCGACCCGTTTCCTGCCGCGATGAGCACGGCAGACCGCGTGGGGGCTCGCTCGTCACGCGCCCACGCGTTTTCCGGCTCCATCCAGAACGGGCTGAACACAGCGTCCGCCGCGGCCTGCGCCTGCGCCTTGGTCACGCCGGGCTTGAGCCGCGCCACGATCGTGAGCGACGTCCAACCGTCGCGCGCCGTCAGGAACTCCGGCTCGTTGAGCACCTTGACCGAGATCGGCAGAGTGATGTCGAGGCGCCACCCCGACAGGAGCCCGTGAAACTCCGGGCGCGTGACTCCCACGATCGTGGCGGGATGACCGTTGACGATGATCGTCTGGCCGATGGCCGTCAGGCTCCGCGCGAACTTTCGCTCCCAGTATCCATCGCTGATGACGGCGATTGCCGGCTGCCCGGTGGGTCGGTCGGATTCGTTCGTGAAGCCGCGTCCCACACTGATCGGTATGCCAAGCACTGCGTGGTAGTTCCCGCTCACATACTGGCCGTCCACGCGCTCCTGGCCGTCTCGCGTGGCCACGGTGAACGTTCGCATGTCCGCCGCGGTCACGCCGCTGAAGGCGTCGACGTTCCTGTACCGCTCGAACAATGGGTAGTTGGCCGCGCTCGTCGTGTCGGTGTCGGACCTATGCTCGAGGAAATACAGCGAGCTCGGGTCCGCGACGGGCAGTGTGCGGAACAGCACCGCGTCCATCAGGCTGAAGATCGCTGTGTTGGCGCCGATGCCTAACGCCAGAGACAGCACGACGGCGATGGAGAACCCCGGCGCTCGCGCCATCTGCCTCGCGGCATAGCGAAGGTCCTGTCGGAGCTCGTCGAAGAGCCGCAGCCCCGTCGCCTCGCGACAATCCTCCCGGAACGACTCCACGGCCCCGAACTCGAGCCGGGCGCGACGCTCTGCCTCCTCGCGCGCCATGCCCACGCGCATAAGATCGTTCGCATAGGCGGCGATGTGGAAGCGCATCTCGTCGGCCATCTCCCGCTCGAAGCGGCCCCGCCTGAGGAGCGCCGCGATCGTCGAACGCATGCGTCTAAGCATGTCAGATCTCGCTCGGCGTGGCGTTCATCGCCGCGGCGATCGCCGCCACGAGGCGATCCCAGCTCGCCGCATCTTCCTTGAGACGTCGACGACCGCTCGCGGTGATGGTATAGAACTTCGCCTTACGATTGTTGTCGCTCTCGCCCCACTCGGCCTCGATGAGCCCATCGCGCTCGAGACGGTAGAGCGCCGGATAGAGCGATCCCTGAGGAATCTGCAGTGCGTCCTTGGAGATCTGAGCGATGCGGAGAAGGACGCCGTAGCCGTGGAGCGGGCGGAGCGACACCGCCTTCAGGATCAGCATGTCGAGCGTCCCGGGGAGGAGCTCGGTGACCTTGGCCGCCAAATCCGCCTCTCTCCTAGTCTATCTAGGAGGATGCGATGCTTCTCCTAGTCTGTCAAGGAGAGGCCGAAGGTTCGCGACCGGCTTCTCGGGTCGCGCGAGCTTCCTCGATCCTGCAAGACAGACTGGAATTCCGATGCGTCCGGTCAGTACTATCTCAGTACTATAGATAGGTGCGACTCCGAATCGCAGGTCACCGATGCACGAGCTACCAACCGCGACCATTCGGATCCGCGTGAATGGCGCTGACCATGAAGTCTCCGCCGAGCCCGACACGCCATTGTTGTTCGTGCTCCGCAACGAGCTTTCCCTCAACGGCCCGAAGTTCGGCTGCGGGCTTGGACAGTGCGGCTCGTGCACCGTCCACGTCGACGGTGCGCCTCGGCGATCGTGCGTGACCGCCGTCTCCGCCGTCGCCGGCAAGGACGTCGTGACGCTCGAAGGGCTCGGGACCCCGGAGCGCCCGCACCCGCTGCAGCAGGCGTTCATCGACGAGCAGGCCGCGCAGTGCGGCTACTGCATCAACGGGATGATCATGCGTGCGGCGGCGCTGCTGGCGAAAGCTCCCCGTCCCTCGCGCGACGACATCCTTTCCGCGATGGACGCGAATCTCTGTCGGTGCGGGACGCACATGCGCATCGTGCGGGCGATCGAGCGGGCGGCTGCCGGCGGCACGGCGTCACCGACCGGGCGGGAGGGCTGAGATGGACAGGTCGTCTTCTTCCCTGCGATCCCGCCGCGAGTTCCTCGCCGACGCCGGGATCCTCGTTGTCGGCTTCTCGCTGTTCCCGCGTGCGTCGCACGCGGAATCGTTAGGTCGCGCGCCGCGGGCCGTGGCCGCTCCATCCGCCGAAGCGCTCGACTCCTGGCTCGTGATCGGCCGCGACGAACGCGTGACCGTGTACGCCGGCAAAGTCGAGCTGGGCACGGGCGTATCCACCGCGCTCCGCCAGATCGTAGCCGAGGAGCTCGACGTGCCACTGGAGCGCATCACGTGGGTGCAGGGTGACAGTCAACTGACGGTCGATCAGGGCCGCACGGTGGGCAGCGGCAGCGTGAAACGCGGCGGTGCGCAGCTCCGGCGCGCAGCGGCGGAGGCGCGACAGGTCCTCCTCGAGATGGCGGCAGCCCGGCTGAGCGTGCCTGCGAGCCAGCTCGAGATCGCCGACGGCGTCGTGTCGGTGGCAGGGAACGCCTCGAATCGCCTAACGTTCGGCGCGCTCATCGGCGGCGGACGGTTCGAGCGCACGATCTCGGGACGAGCTCCGGTCAAGGTGCCGGCCGCGTACAAGGTCGTTGGTCGCCCCGTTCCACGCGCCGAGATTCCTGGGAAGGTCACCGGCAAGCATGTCTACGTGCACGACCTCCGGCTTCCGGGGATGCTTCACGGACGCGTCGTCAGGCCACCGCGCCTCGGTGCGACGCTCGAGTCGATCGACGAGCAGTCGGCGGCGAAGCTGCCCGGCGTGATTCGCGTCGCCCGGAAGGGGACGTTCGTCGGCGTCGTGGCGGCGCGCGAGGAGCAGGCGGTGCGTGCGGCGAAGACGCTGCACGCGAGATGGACGGCCACCCCGGTGCTGCCTGCCGCGGGCGATCTCTACTCGACGTTCAAGTCACTGGCGACGAGCGAGCGGGTCGTCGGCGAGGCTGGCGACGCCGCTGCGGCGCTCCGCTCTGCGGCGCGGCCAGTGCGCGCAACGTATCGATGGCCGTTTCAGCTCCACGCGTCGATCGGGCCATCGTGTGCCGTGGCCGACGTGCGTGCGGACAACGCCACGGTGTATTCGGCGACCCAGGGCGCCCACCAGCTCGTGGCGCCGATCGCCGCGCTGCTCGGGATGTCGAGCGAGAAGGTCCGTGTCGTCTTCACGGAAGGCTCCGGTTGCTACGGGCACAACGGCGCCGACGACGTCGCGGCCGATGCGGCGCTCCTGTCGCAGGCCGTCGGACGACCCGTGCGCGTGCAGTGGAGTCGAGAGGACGAACACGCCTGGGAGCCGGAAGGTCCGGCGATGCTGTTCGAGATGGCGGGCGCCGTCGATGCCGACGGGAAGATCACCGCATGGACGTACGATGCCTGGACGCCGACGCACGGCGCGCGGCCGACGCGCGACCCCGCGACGCTCGTGGCCGGCGCGCTGGCAGCCGGGAAGGCGGCTGGCGGCGAGTTCTTCAGTGGCGGCGGCGAGCGCAACGCCCGAACCACTTATGCGCTGCCTAACGAGCGCGTGACGTCCCACCCGGTGCCGTCCTTTCCGATCCGCACGTCATCCCTCCGTGGGCTGGGCTCCCCGCAGAACTCGTTCGCGAACGAGTCGTTCGTGGACGAGCTGGCGACCGCCGCCGGCATCGATCCCATCGAGCTTCGGCGGCATCATCTTTCGGACCCGAGAGCGCTCGCGGTGATCGACGCGGCAGCGAAGCGCGCCGGATGGGCGCCCCGCACGTCGTCGCCGACGCGCAGCGGTGTGTCCAGCGCGGGTATCCGGAAGGGGCGAGGGTTCGCGTACGTGCAGTACGACCGCACCGAGGCATACGTCGCGGCAGTGGTGGACGTGGACGTTAGGCTCGACACGGGGTCGGTGCGAGTCCGCCGCGTGTGCGTGGCGCACGACTGCGGGCTCATCGTCAACCCCGACGGCCTCCGCAACCAGATCGAAGGCAACGTGATTCAGGCGATCAGCCGCACGCTCAAGGAGGCCGTGCGGTTCGACTCGACGCGCGTCACGGGCGTGGACTGGAACGGCTACCCGATTCTCCGGTTCTCGGAGATTCCGGAGGCGATCGACATCGAGCTCATCGATCGACCCGACCAGCCGTCGGTCGGTGCGGGCGAGGCGGCGACGTCCCCGATTCCGGCGGCGATCGCCAACGCGATCTTCGACGCGACGGGCGTGCGTGTCCGTCAGGTGCCGTTTACGGCGGATCGAGTGCGGGCAGCTCTGCGCGCGTAGAAGGTCTGACGCGGCTTTGACGCCGGCCTGACGTCGTCTCGGCCGACCGGCAGCAATACTGTTTTTGTCATCCCGAGCGAAGCGAGGGATCCTCATCCTCGCGGTAGAGGGCCCTCTCTCGGGATGACGAAGATTCCTCGCCTGTCGGCTCGGAATGACACACTTCCACGCGATGACCATGAGCTCCACGATCCGGCATGCCATCCGCCGCCTCGGCCGCGAGCGGACCCTCACGATCGCCGCGGTGCTGACGCTCGCGTTAGGCATCGGAGCCACCACCGCGGTCTTCACCATCGTCAACGCGGTCCTGCTTCAGCCTCTCCCCTACCCGAGGCCCGAGCGGCTCGTCGACCTGTCGCACTCGCTGACCATCTCGGGCATCACGCGAGTCGACCAATCCGACGCGACCTTTCTTTACTACGCTCGCGAGAACCGCGCCTTCAGCGGCGTCGGCGCCTACCGGGTCACCGGCGTCAACGTCGCAGGATCGACGGGCACGTCTACGAGCGCCGACCCGCGCGCCGAGCGTCTCAGCGCGGGCCGCGTGAGCGCGAGCACCTTCTCCGTGCTCGGCGCGACTCCGATCCTCGGGCGCACCTTCCGTGACAGCGAGGATCGACCGGATGCACCGCGCGTCGTGCTCATCGGACAACGACTCTGGGAGCGTAAGTTCGGCGCGGATCGGGGGATCATCGGGCGCCAGATCGCGATCGACGGAGTGCCACGTGAGATCGTGGGCGTCATGCCCTCCGACTTCGACCTCCCCGCTACCAGGACGGATCTGTGGTTGCCCCTTGGCATCGACCCGGCACATACGGCGTCGGCGGCGTTCGATTATCGTGGCGTGGGCAGGCTTCGCAACGGCGTGTCGCTCGACGCCGCTGCAGCCGACCTCCAACGTTTGCTGCCGCTGGTGCCGGAGGCCTACCCCGGTCGCCTAACGGCCAAGTCAATCGAGCAGATTCGCATGCGCGCCGTGGTGCGTCCGCTGCGCGACGTCGTCGTGGGGGACATCGGGCGCGTGCTCTGGGTCGTGCTCGGCGCCGTCGCCTGCGTCATGCTCGTCGCGTGCGCGAACGTCATGAACCTGTTGCTCGTACGGTCCGAGGGGCGGCAGCACGAGCTCGCGGTGCGACGGGCCCTCGGGGCCGAACGCTGGACGCTCGCGCGGGATCACGTGGCAGAGGGTGGTCTGCTGGCCGTCGCCGGGGCTGTGCTCGGACTCGGCGTCGCCGTCGCCGGCGTGCGTGTGCTTCGGTCGCTCGAAGGCGCGATCGACATCCCGCGACTCGCCGAAGTGAGTGTCGGCGTGCCGGTGCTCGCGGTCGTTGCCGCCGTGACGGTGCTCGCGACGCTGCTCGTGAGCGTGCTGCCCGCCCTGCGCGCGGCATCGTCCACCGCCCTACCGGCGCTGACGGAGATGGGACGGGCCCTCACCGCCAGCCGCGGACGCCACCGCGCGCGTCACACCCTCGTCGTCGCGCAACTCGCGCTCGCTCTCGTTCTGCTCACGGGCGCGGGACTCATGGCCCGAAGCTTTGCCCGACTCCGCTCGGTGCCGCCAGGAATCGACGCCGCGCACGCGTTCGCGTTCCGGGTAGCGCTTCCCAGCGCGACGTATTCGGACTCCGGCAGCGCGGCACGATTCATCGTCCGGGCGCTCGAGGACATCGCCGCGATTCCGGGCGTCGAGGCCACTGGCGCCATCTCGAAGCTGCCGTTCGTCCCCGAAGCACGTCAGGACTCCGCCTTGTTCGTCGAGGATCGTCCGCTGGCGCCGGGCACCATGCCGAACATCCACCAGTTCGCCTTTGCGAGCCCGGGTTATTTCCGCGCGATGGGGATACCGATGCTCGAAGGCCGGACGTTCGAGTCGCTCGACCCCGCGCGCGCACCGCGCGAGCTGGTGCTGAGCCGCTCCGTCGCCTCGCGGTACTGGCCGGCGGGTGCGGCGATCGGCAAACGCGTACGGATGGCGCCAGTGGGCGAGTGGTACACGGTGGTCGGAGTGGCGGGCGACGTGCGGGGTAGCGGGCTCGACCAGCCACCCGACGAGATGGTCTATCTGCCCCTGGTCGTGACGTTAGGCGGCCAGGCGATGGGCATGAGCCCGGAGCGGCCGTGGACGCCGCGCGACATCGCGTTCGTGACGCGCACCAGCGGGGACCCGCCCGTCATCGGCGACCGGGCCGAACGCGTGATCCGCGAGCGCGATACGGAGGTTCCCGCCTACAGCGCGCGGTCGATGGCGGAGGTCGTCGCCCAGTCGGCAGCGAGGACCACGCTGACGCTCACGCTGCTCGGCATTGCTGCGGTGGTGGCACTCGCGTTAGGCTCGGTCGGGATCTATGGTGTGATCTCGTACGTCGTCAGCCTGCGCACGCGCGAGATCGCCGTCCGCATGGCGCTCGGCGCCCGCCCCGTCGATGTGCGGCGAATGGTCTCGCGCCAGGCGGCCGTCGTCGCGGGAATCGGAATCGCCGTTGGACTCGGCGGGGCTTTCGCGCTGACGCGCGTGTTGGGCGCGCTCTTGTTCGGTGTCAGTCCGGTCGATCCGGCGACGATGGTCGCCGCCGCGGCGATTCTGGCAGGCGTGGCAGCGTTGGCGGCGTGGGTGCCCGCGCGGCGTGCGTCCACGCTGGACCCTGCACGGGCATTGAGAGCCGACTAATGAGCCTGACATTAGTCGGTTAAGCGTCTGGTGTGGTCTGCGGGTGTGGGTCGTGATGCGGTCGTGTCAAGAACGAACGGCAACCGCGAAGAAACGGCAACCACGAACGCTGACCACGCTGATCTGTCGATCGCTGTGGCCGCTGAATCGTTCTCTGGCGCGAGCCACTCGACCGGAGCGTCAGCTCGATCACATGAACTATTGAGGTGCTAGTGGAGTGATTGCCAGATGTTGATAGCAGGCGCGCGACGGCCCTGTTGCCAGATTTGGCAACACACGTGGAGAGGGCCGAGGCACCACCGAGCGCCCTAGGTGCCAGATCTGGCAACGGCCTAGGACGCCTGCTATCAACATCTCATGCACGCTCTAGTAGCCGTTGTTTTTCCCCAAAGGCACCCTCAGTGTTTTCAGCGACGCTCGCGTCTGTGGCCTGAGCAGCATCTTCGTCAGGTTCACCATGCCCGCGCCTTGCTGCGTGCGAATGCGCTTCAGGTCCGTGCAGTTGTCCATGATGATCTGCTTGACGCGGTCGGGCTCACCGACGAACTCCCGGCGCACCGACAGGAACGCCGCCGCGACACCCGACACGTGTGGAGTTGCCGTGATGCCCCGCGACCGGCGATACCGTCAGGGTGGTGCACGGTAGTACGCACGTCCGGGCCGGACGCACACGTGGTGTAACCCATCGATACGTTATGTAACGTTCGGCGCAAACGTCGCGGCAACCATCAGGAACGCGTGGCGTCGAATTCCCCTCTCGCGCGGCGTGCCCCGGCTAGGTAGCCTAAAAGTCCGCGCCCGCGACCGCGGACGCCACCGTCAGAGAAAGGAGGAAGACATGCTGCTCATCCGCGACATCATGTACTGCAAGCCGGGGAAGGTCCGCCCGATGGTCGAGAAATTCGTCGCCATGGCAAAACTCGGCGAGAAGACGGGCATGCCGAAGATGCGTATCATGACCGACGTGAGCGCGGAGCGCTATTGGACCGTCGTGTCCGAGATGGAAGTCGAGAGCATGGAAGCGTTCATGGCGATGATGCAGGACACCAACGACGCGAACGCGAAGGAGATGGAGGCGATCATGAAAGGCTACCACGATCTGGTCGACTACGGGCGCCGGGAAGTCTACAACATCGAGGCGTGAGTGTGATTCGCCGCCTGGCCGGATCCTTCGCCGGACTCGCCGCCGCGTCGTGTTTCCTGATAGGCACGGCTGGGACGCCTAACGCCGGCGCCCAGCCGTCGCCAGGTAGTGCCCCCGGATCTCCGTCGAAATACGAGGATCTGGTCGCGCTGTTCACCGCGTGGCGAACGCTCCAGCAGCCGAAGCTCGTGAACGGTGTGCCCGACTACTCGGCCGGCGCCATGGCCGCGCAGCATCGGGAGCTCGCGACATACCAGCGGCGGCTCGCCGCGCTGGACACCACGGGGTGGCCCACGTCGGCCCAGGTGGACTATCACATTGTTCGAGCCGAGATGAATGGGCTCGACTTCGACCACCGAGTCCTGCGGCCCTGGGCCAACAACCCGGCGTTCTACGTGACGGTGTTCGCGGACCGGAGCGATCAGCCCGCGCGCGAGGGGCCGCACGCGGCCGGCGCGGTGGAGCTGTGGAGCTATGCGTTTCCGCTCTCCACCGCCGATGCCGCGAAAGTTCGTGATGGCCTGCAGCCGGTTCCCGAATTGCTTGCGCAGGCGCGGAACAACCTCGTCGGGAATGGCCGGGACCTGTGGTCGCGCAGCGCCGGCGACGTTCGCGATCAGAGTGCCGCGCTCACTGACCTCGAGGCGAAGGTCGGGAGCAACGCGCCGGCGGAGCTCGTCGCCCGGATCAGGCGCGCGAAGACGGCGACCGACAGCTTCGCCACGTGGCTCGCATCCTGGATCCCGACGAAGAAAGGGCCGTCGGGTATCGGGGTCGCGAACTATGACTGGTACCTCAGGAACGTGCAGCTCGTGCCGTACACCTGGCAGGACGAGGTTCGGATCATGGAGCGCGAGCTCGCGCGTGCCCGGTCGTCGCTTGCACTCGCGGAGGTGCACAATCGCGGTCTGCCCGAGCTGGTGCCGATCGCCAGCGCAGACGAGCACGCACGACGGTTCAGCGCGGCCGTCAGTGAGTACATGACGTTTCTCCGCGACCACGACATTCTCACCGTGAAGCCGTGGATGGGGCCTGCGCTCGAGGCACGCGTAGGGCGCTTCTCGCCGGGACCGAGGGAGTTCTTCACCGAGGTCGACTACCGGGACCCGGAAGTCATGCGTACGCACGGCTATCACTGGTTCGACCTCGCCCGCATGGTGAACGACCCTCACGCGAGCCCCATCCGGCGTGGACCGCTGCTCTACAACATCTTCGACACGCGCACCGAGGGGCACGCCACCGGCTGGGAAGAGATGATGCTCCACGCGGGGATGTTCGACGCACGCCCGCGAACGCGCGAGCTCATCTACATCCTCCTCGCGCAGCGGGCGGCGCGCGCGTTAGGCGACCTGCGCATGCACAGCAATGAGCTCACGCTCGAGCAGGCCGCGCAGTTCGCGTCCGCCAATACGCCCCGCGGCTGGCTTCGACTCGACGCACGAACGGTTCGTGGCGAGCAGCATCTCTACCTGCAGCAGCCGTCGTACGGCACGAGCTACGTGATCGGGAAGATCGAGGTGGAACGACTCATGAGCGACCGCGCGCACGAGCTCGGGGACCGCTTTTCGATGCGCGGGTTCATGGACGCGTTCGACGCGGTGGGGTTGATTCCGGTGATGCTCGTGCGCTGGGAGATGATGGGCCGGGTGGACGATCCCGTGCGACGGATCCTTCGGTAGTGCAGCAAGCCCGAGATTGGATGCGGACTGGCGGGCTCCCAAGTTCGGCAAGCCTTCTTCGGGAACGACGATCGGGCGGATGAGCCGGAAGGTACCGGATCCGGCCTGGCAGAAATGCTGACTCTCGCAACGAGCCGGGATTTCTTGGTAACTACCTCGGACGCAGGAGCCTCCCGAGGCCGTTCTCAAAGATTTCTGGCTGGTTGCGAGAGGAATCATCCCGTTAGGCAGTGATCCGGCCGTTTCCGCCGTATCCGCCCAATCGTCGTTCCCTCAAAGTGCTAGCCCACCAACGAAGCGGTACGTGGCGAGCGGAGTGATCCGCGTGGAGCCTAACGAGTGAACGACCAACTGGAGCTCGCGTTATCGGAACAAGTCGAGCGACTTCTCGAACACCTGCCAGACGCCCCACGCGAGCGGGATGCCGACCAGCGCCCATGCGCCCGCGAGGCGAAGAACGAGCCCGGCGGACCGGCCTGATCGTGGCGAGCTCTCGGACATGAGTGTTCCTCCGCTCACGTGGCCGCAGCGGGCGACTCCCGCGCAACCGCGTGGCGCGTGTCGACCGGACGAACCAGCAGGTTGCACACGAAGCCGATCACCAACAGTCCCGCCATGATGTGCATCGTGATGGTATAGGCATCCGCCTTCGCCACGCCGTGCTCGATCTCGTACTCGCGGATGTAGTTCACGAGCACCGGCCCCAGCACGCCGGCCGTGGACCATGCGGTGAGCAGCCGCCCATGAATCGCGCCCACCTGTATCGTGCCGAACATGTCGCGGAGATACGCCGGAATCGTCGCGAAGCCTCCGCCATACATGCTCATGATCACCACGTACCCCGCAACGAAGAGCACGACGTTCCCCGCTCGGCCCGTGGACGGCACGGCAGCGTAGAGTACCGCGCCCAGCGCGAAGAACGTGGCGTAGACGGCCTTCCGACCGATGTAATCGGACAGCGACGACCAGAAGAATCGGCCGATCATGTTGGCGAGACTGAGAAGCCCGACGAACCCGGCCGCCGCCGCGGCCGTGATCGAGCCCGGAAACATCTCCTGAATCATCGGGGACGCCTGACCGAGCACGCCGATTCCAGCGGTGACGTTCACGCATAGCACGACCCAGAGGAGCCAAAATTGTCGTGTGCGGATGGCGAGGTTCGCGGTCACGTTCTCCTTCGTCACCATTCTCTGCGGGCGCTCCGGTGGAGTCCACCCGCGGGGTCGCCAGCCCGGACGCGGAATCCGAACGGTGAACACGCCGAACATCATGAAGCAGAAATACAGGATGCCTAACGTCACGAACGTCGAGGCAGCTCCGGGCACCTGCTCGGTCCTGAAATAAGACATGAGGCTGGTCGAGAGCGGCGACGCGATCATGGCACCGCCGCCGAAGCCCATGATCGCCATGCCGGTCGCCATCCCGGGACGGTCGGGGAACCAGCGAATCAGCGTCGTGACGGGGGAGATGTAACCGAGCCCGAGGCCGATGCCCCCCAGCACGCCGTAGCCGAGCAGCAGAAGCCAGAACTGGTGCGTCGCGACCCCCAGCGCCGCGACCTCGAATCCGCCGCCGAAGCACAGCGCCGACACGAACATCGCCTTGCGCGGACCGACGCGGTCGAGCCACGGCCCGAACAGCGCGGCAGAGAGACCGAGGAACACGATCGCGACACTGAAGACCCAGCCGATCGTGCTGAGCCTCCAGTCTGCCGGCGCGGAGTGGGTTACGCCGATGCGCTGCGACAGCGGGAGGTTGAATACGCTGAACGCATACGCCTGGCCGATCGACAGATGGATGGAGAGCGCGGCCGGGGGCACCAGCCAGCGCGAGTAGTGCTCGCCGGCGATCGAGCGCTCGCGGTCGAGGAACGAGAGCAAAGCCATGGTCGGGGAGTTTGTTCTCGGAAGCGCACGACGTCCAGCGTCGAGCTCATGACGGCATGACGTTGCGGCGTGGCCGAAGGGGCGTCCATTCCGTGGCGCGCCACGGCTTATACGTACCCGACCGTTGGTTATATCCCCGTTAGCGTCGGGAATCGTTATAGTAGTCGACGCTGTCTAGGCGCCGTTGCCCCTGCTGGTTCCCCATCCCCACGCGAGGCACCCATGCCGAGATGGATCACGTACGCCGCCATCGTTCTCGTTGGCGGCGCGACGCACCCATTTGCTGCGGACACCGTAGCGCCGAACGACAACCGACGTTCCGCTGGAACGCTCGCGAATGGCGTCCTGACCGTATCACTCGAGGCTCGCTCCGGTCGATGGTATCCTGAAGGCGAGGGTGGGCGGGCGTTGGACGTGGCGGCGTTCGCCGAGGAAGGCAAGTCGCTCTCGACACCAGGCCCGCTTCTCCGCGTCACCGTCGGTACGACGGTGCGGACGACGATTCACAACCGCCTCGACAAGCCACTCACGGTCTTCGGATTCGGGAAGACGCGCGGTCTCTCGGACAGCGTGGTCGTTCCGGTCGAAGGGGAAAGCACGCTGTCGTTCACGGCCACTGCGCCCGGCACGTACTACTACGTGGCACGGCGCAACCCGGACCCCTTCGGCGGCCGGGAGGTCGAGGATGCTCAGCTCACCGGCGTGATCATCGTCGACCCGCCTAACGTGAAGCCGAATCCGAACGAGCGCACACTCGCCATGACGTGGGGATGCAGGGTCGACCCGGCAAGCAGAAGCGGGCTCGATCGGTGCACCATGGCCATCAACGGTCGCTCGTGGCCGCACACGGAACACCTCACGTACACGCAGGGCGACTCGATCCGGTGGCGCGTCATCAACCTCACCGAGCTCGATCACCCGATGCACCTCCACGGTTTCTACTTCCGCGTGGACTCGAAAGGCAACGGCGTCGTCGACTCGATCTACGCGCCAGCGCAGCGTCGCATGGCCGTCACCGAGGTGATGGCCCCGTTCCAGACGTTGTCACTCGCCTGGAAGGCGGACCGACCCGGGAACTGGATCTATCATTGCCATTACGCGACGCACCTGTCGGACCTCGTCGCACTCGACACCGAGAAGGGTTCGCTCGACTCGACGATGCTCGGCCACCACTCGTCCGATCGTCCGCATCAGATGTACGGGCTCGTGATGGGGATCAGCATCACGCCGAAGGGACCGGTGGCGAAGGCCAACGGGCCGGAGCGCGTGATCCGGATCGTCCAGCGCGAGAAGCCTAACGTCTATGGGTCACAGCCGGGCATGTCGTTCGTGGTGGACGGTACGCCGGAGGCATCGGAACCGAACGCAATGCCGGTACCCGGCCCAACGCTGGTGCTCGAGCGCGGCAAGCCGGTGGCGGTCACGATCGTCAATCAGTCCGACGATCACGCGGCGATCCACTGGCACGGCATCGAGCTCGAGAGCTATCCCGATGGCGTGCCCGGGTGGAGTGGTTCCGGAACAAACCTGCTGCCGTCCATCGCACCGCACGACTCCCTCACCGTGCGATGGACGCCGCCACGCACGGGGTCGTACATGTACCACTCACACTTCCGGGAAGCGCAGCAGATGGGGAGTGGACTGTACGGCCCCATCATCGTCGTCGAGCCCGGCCAGCGCTTCGACCCCGAGACCGACAGGATCCTGTTCTTCGGCGCGGCCGGGCGACCCGAGAACCCCGTGTTCGGTCCCCTGTCGGCATTCATGATGAACGGCAAGACGCAGCCCGACGCGATGAGCCTCAAGGCCGGGACGCGTTACCGCTTCCGGCTCTTCAACCTCGCCGGCGATACGCCGCTCATGGTGTCGATCAACGCCGGCGACGCGCCAGTGAAGTGGCGGGCGGTGGCCAAGGATGGGTATCCGCTGCCGGCGTCGCAGGCGACGACGAAGCCGGCTGTGCTGATGTTCGATCCCGGCGAGATCTACGACTTCGAGCTCACGCCTTCCGCGGCTGGCGAGCTCGCGCTCAAGTTCGGACTTCCTCCGTTCATCACGAATCCGCCTCCGCCACCGACCGGGCCGGCGCTACCGTTCGCGCCGCTTCCGCCAACCATCACGGTGCCGATTCACGTGCACTAGAATTGGTACAATTGGGGTCAGAGTCGACTTTCATCTTTTCATCGCGTCGGCGGTGCAACTCGTTGCCGCTTGTGCTGGAATGCAGGACGCTGCGGTCGAACGATGAAATTCGACTCCGCCCTCAACGACGACGTTCGTGGCACGGTCGCCCCGGGATATGAACCAGTAGCCGACGCCTTTCGCGTCTTCTTCGTGAAGGCGTGGGACGTCGGCTCTGCCGTTTCGGTCTACGTGCGCGGCGAGGCGGTCCTGCGATTGACCGGTGGTTCCCGTGTCGGTGCCGGCGACGCGGTGCCGTACGACGCGGCCACCATTCAGCTGGTCGCGTCCACCACGAAGTTCGTGGAGTCGCTGGTCGTCGCGCTGCTCGTAGACCGCGGGCTCCTTCGGTACGACGACCGGATCGTCGACCATTGGCCGGAGTTCGCTGGCGGGCACGCAGGCAAGACCCACGTGACCGTGCGTCAGCTCATGATGCATCGCGCCGGTCTCCCGGTGTTCGAACGGAAGCTCGGAGACGAGGAGCTGTTCGATCTGGACGCACGCGCACGGTTTCTCGAGCGTCAGGTCCAGGTGCCGGAGCTCTTCGCGGTCGAGCCACCGGGTTCCGCCTGGAAGTCCGCGCGCCCTGCCCCGCCGCAGGCGTACCACGCGGTGTCACGCGGGCTCTACTCGTCGGAGCTCGTTCGGCGAGTGGATCCGAAGCACCGGCGACTCGGCGTGTACTTCCGGGACGAGATCGCCGACCCGTTAGGCATCGACTTCTGGATGGGGTTGCCTGACGAGCAGGCGTCGCGCGTCTCGGGCACCCGCCCGGACCCGACCGTCATAACTCGGCTCCTGGCAGGCGATGTCGCGGGGCTTCAGCGCTCCGACGATCCCCGATATCAGCTCCACGACTACGAGATCGCCTTTCTGCGCCAGCTGCTGACGCAACCCGACTCGATTCCGAGTCGCGCGCTTAATTGTCTAGCGCCGACCGACGTGGCGCCTGCGGAGCTTGCGAATCACCCGAAGCTCAGGGCGGTCGAGCTGGCGTCGTCGAGCGGGTTCGGCAGCGCCGACGCGCTGGCGCGTCTGGCGGCGCTCGTCGCCGGCGGCGGGTCGTTAGGCGTGCGGAAGATCTTCTCGTCCGATCGGACGCTCCGCGAGGCGAGCGAGGTGGCCGATGCCTACGCGGTGGACGGCCTCATGGGGACGCCGGTGGCCTTCACGCAGGGCGGATTCGCCCGCTTCGAGTCGTCGGACGAGCACGGCACCATGAGCGTCGGCTGGGGTGGCGCGGGCGGGCAGATGGTGAGGTTCGTGCCCGAGCTCGACCTGGCGATCGCGTACGTGACGAACACGCTGGGGTCGCGGATGGCGATGAACGATCCCCGCGGGCTGACGTTGCTGGACGCGGCCGTCGGGTGTGCTAGACGCGTCGAAATGCGCCAAATGGGGTCAGACTCGAATTTCATCATTTGAACGCCGGCCGGCTGCAGCGCAACGCCGGGCCGCGCAGCAAATCGGAGCGGTGGCGCAGCCGAATGATGAAATAGGAGTCTGACCCCATTTGGGGCGATTTGTCGCGACCGCGTGTCGATTCTGCCAGACCTCGTTCGACGTGTAGGAGACGAGAGTGCGCGGCGGTCCGAGGGCGACGCGACTCCTCGAGCAGCTAACTCGACATCCACCTGGAGGATAGCATGCGATTTCTGTCGATCTATCGGCACCCGGAGACCAACGTGCCTCCGTCGCCGGAGCACATTGCCGCCATGAACGAGCTCATCGAAAAGTTCACGAAGTCCGGCCACCTCATCAGCACGGAAGGGTGCCTGCCGAGCAGCCTGGGATTCCAGGCGCGTCGCGAGAACGGCAAGCTCACGGTCAAGGACGGGCCGTTCACCGAAACGAAGGAAGTCGTCGGCGGGTTCGCGTTGCTGGAGGCCGAATCGAAGGAGGAAGCGATTCGCCTGACGGAGGAATTCCTCGCGGTCGTTGGTGAAGGCGAGTGCGAGGTTCGGCAGCTCTACGAAGCCCACGCTTTCGCGTCCTGAGCGGGTCGGCGATCGGGGCCGGAGCTTCAAGGGGTCAGAGCCCTTGAAAGGCAGGAACC
>JBKOYV010000108.1:0-6399 GCA_046725585.1 Gemmatimonadota bacterium
GCTCAATCGTGCTCATCGAGCGCGGCACCACGCACGAAATCCGCAACACTGGCCGAACGCCGCTCAAGACGCTCAACGTGTACGTGCCGCCGGCTTACCGGTCCGACGGCAACGAGCTGCCCCGCGGGCGCAGCTGAGAACAGCGTCGAAATAATTCGTCCTGCCACCGTTTCAACGATTCCAATCAACGCATTGTCGAAACCGGACCACTTCGGTTGTCATTCCGAGCGAAGGCGCGAAGCGCCGAAGTCGAGGAATCGCCGTCGTCCCGGTAGAGAGATCCCTCTTTCGGGATGATGGCGATTCCTCGACTCCGCGTGCGCTGGGCGCGCGCTCCGCTCGGAATGACAAGCCGCTCGGAACCCAAGGATCTCGAGGTCCTCATGAAGAATGCGCGTGGCGGTACGCTAGTCCTCGATCCGATGCTGAGAGACCTCCGCTACGCCGCGAGATCTCTCCGACGCGACCTCGGGGCCACGGTGTTCTCGATCGCGATCGCCGGTCTTGGGATCGGGGCGAGCACGACAGTGTTCGGCCTCTGTCAGGCGCTCTTTCTTCGCCCGCTTCCATTTCGCGAGCCGGAGCGACTCGTCTGGATCGCCAACGGCACGTCCGAGAACCTCTCGGCGCAGACGGTGCAGGTCTCCAACCTTTTGTCGTTAGTCGAGCAGAATCGCTCGTTCGACGGCGTGGCAGGCTTCAACGCGTTCTATGGACCCGGGGATATTCAGCTCGGCGGATCAGGCGATCCGGAGCGGATCACGGGCGTTCCCGTCACGCAGTCGTTCTTTCCGTTGCTGGGCGTCAGCGCGGTTTACGGCCGCTTCTTCGACGACGCGGAAAGTCGCTTTGGCGGCCCGAAAGCGGCGGTGCTCGACCATCGCTTCTTCGTGCGGCGCTTCGGCGGAGATCCGCGGATCGTCGGGCAATCCATACTCCTCGACGGTGAGCCTGTCACCGTCATCGGCATTCTGCCGCCGAGCTTCGACTTCGAGGGAACGTTCTCTCCAGGTCGCCCGGCGGACCTGTTTCTTGCGTCCCCGTTGGCGCTCGAGACGGATCGTCAGGGCAACACACTCGCGCTCATTGGGCGGCTCAAGGCCAACGTGCGGTTGGGCGCCGCCCAGGCGGAAGCGACGGCGATCGCGGCAAGTCGTCCGCGTTCGAGGATGGACGGCCAGCCTCGAAACGGGTTCACGCCGACGTTGAGTCCTCTGCGCGATCGAGTGAGCGGTCGTTTCCGCACCGCGCTGCTCGCGCTCGCAGGCGCTGTCGGGTTCCTCATGCTCCTCGTTTGCGCGAACCTCTCGAACCTTCTCCTCGTCCGCGCATCCGTGCGGCGTCGCGAAATGGCGATCCGTTCGGCGTTAGGCGCGGCGCCGGGCCAGCTAATCAGGCAGATGCTGATCGAGAGCCTCGTGCTCGGCGCGGGCGGCGCGATGCTGGGCCTCACCATCGCGGTCGGCGCGACTGCGAGCGTCTCGCGACTTCAGGGGACCGTCATTCCACTCCTGCACGAGGTGCGCGTCGACGGCGTGGTGTTCACCTTCACCGCGCTGCTCGCAATCGTCACCGGAGTAGCGTTCGGACTTCTCCCGGCGCTGCAGACTCTCGGGGTCGATGTCCGCGAGACGCTCGCCGAGGAATCGCGCGGTTCCACGGGACGGCGGAGCGGATGGCTGCGTCGCGCCGTCGTGGTGGCCGAGCTGGCCATGGCGTGCGTGCTGCTCACGGGCGCCGGATTGCTGGCGCGAAGCCTGTCACGCGTGCTGGACGTCGAACCGGGTTACGCCACGGAGAACGTAATCGCCCTGCGCGTGGATCAGCCGCCGGGAGAGAGGACGGGGGCCGAGCGACGTGCGTATCTGGACGAGCTGGCGCGAACGGTGAGCACCGTTCCCGGCGTCGCGGCGGTCGGGCTCACGGATGCACTTCCGCTCGGCGACAACTACGGATGGCGGAGGTGGGGTGCCCGCGCGGTCGGACAGCCTGTCGATTCCACAGAGCGTCAAGGACCGCTCGTGCGGATGGTCGATGCGGGGTACTTCACGACGATGCGAATCCCGATCCGCTCGGGGAGTGCGTTCACCGCGGCCGACGTTCCGGGCAGCGAGCCGGTGGCGATCGTCAACCAGGTGCTCGCCGACGCGCTGTGGCCCGGGCAGGATCCAATCGGGCGTATGATGGTGGCGGGGGGCAGTCCACGCCGCGTCATTGGCGTCGTCGGCTCCGTTCGCTACTTCTCGCTCGATCGAGACGTCGAGCGGGAGATGTACTTTCCGATCGGACACTCTGGTGGGTACAGCTCGGTGGACCTGGTGGTCCGAGGGGATAACTCATCGACGGCCGGTCTCATCGCGAGCGTGCGCGCGGTGCTCCGGCGCGCCGATCCCAACTTGCCGGTCGCGCACTTCCGCACGATGCAGGAGCTGGTGGACCGCTCGGTGTTCGCGCGTCGATTCGTCGTCATGCTCGTCGCCGGGTTCGCGGTGTTCGGAGTGGTGCTCTCCGCGCTCGGGGTCTACGCCGTGATCTCGTATTCGGTGAGCCAGCGGACGCAGGAGATCGGGATCCGGATGGCGTTAGGCGCTACCGCGGATGGCGTGCGTCGCGGGATCCTCGCGGAGACCGGGCGTCTGGCTGTGCTGGGGCTCGCGCTCGGCCTGCCCCTGTCGTGGATGGCGGCGCGGGCGATTCGTGGGCTGCTGTACGATTTGGGGTCGTTCGACGCGGTGACGTTCGGTGCCACGCTGGTGGCGCTGGGAGCCGTCGCGGCCTGCGGCGCCTACCTCCCGGCGCGACGGGCGACCCGGGTGGATCCTGCCGTCGCACTCAAGCCACGTTAGGTCGGTGGTGGCCTGGTGGGATGACCGGCGGCGGTGCGCTGTCGCTGGTGTCACGGACGGCGGTCCGTCGCTCCCGCCCGGCGTTCGATGAGCTCGATTGCCAGGCCGTCCGGGTCTTCGATCATGACCGCTCGGGTATCGCCGAACGCGTATGGCCCTTCGATGACCTTGACGCTCGCGAGGCGAAGGCGCGCCACGAGATCATCGAACCGCTCGACTGTGAACGCAACGTGATCCAGTGCCTGCCCACGCGACCTAACGAGCGGTCGATCGCGACCACATCGATCCCCGACGCACTGGCGCGGATACCATGTCATGTTGCCGTTCGCGAACCTGACGCCGCCTGATGGCTGACGCAGCGTGCCGACCGGCTCGAGCGATGGCCACCCCGCCTCGCCGTAGCTGACCTCGCACGGATCCCACGGCTTGCGAGGTGTCTCCGCTCCACTGCTGTCGCGAACGGGTGGAAGCTCCATGCCCAGGTGCTCGACGTACCAGTTCGCGGCACAGAGCGGCCGCTCGTGATAGAAGTGCATGTGCGAGAACGAGTCGCGCGTTCCCGGTCCACCGGTGAGCTCAAACAACACGCCGTCCGGCGCGACGACGTAGCTGAAGCCACCATCGCGCGGCGCCGCACTCTGTGCCGTCGCGAGCGTTTTCGCGGTCACCGTCCCTGCGTATGGCGAAAGCCCCGAGCGCCACACCGTGTTCGTATCGGTGGGTGAAACGAACAACGGGAGATGTTTGACGCCAATCGTCGCGAGGCGCGCGGCGATATCGGTGGTGTTGGTGAACGCGCCGATGTGCCAGAAGGCGCTCTGCGGCTCCGCGCGATGCAGATCGTGTCGCCACGCTCCCGCGGGTTGTCGGTCCACCTTCTGAAAGAGCAGCAGCATATCCGCTTCGACGCCCAGAAACCCCGCGACCTCCGTTCGTCGAGCGGCCGGCCAGATCTTGAGGTACCAATCGATCGCCTTTGCGGGGTCTACGGAGTTGAGCCCGACGTGATGCAGCTGCGGCATCGATGCTGTGGTCGGTTGCTGGGCGTGGACGGCGTCGACGGTCGCAACGAATGCGATCACGAACGCGGCTTGGCGCGTTAGGCGCCGTGCTGTGCTCATGAAGCCTCCAAAGACCGCCAGTTAGAACCGCACCGCCTCCAACCAGCGTACACTCAGCGGAACTGTCTCGAACGGGCGAACCGTCTCGTCTTCGAGGTAATAACGCTCGACCCCGACCTCCTTCGCGGCGCGCAGGACCGCGCGGTAGTCGGTCTGCCCGGAGCCGGTTGGCACCTCGCTCGAATCGGGGTTGGCGCTCCCGGTGTGAACGCCGGTCGCCACGCCCTTCTTCATATCCTTGATGTGCATCAGCTTCCAGCGACCTGGATACTTCCTGAGCAGCGCCGCCGGGTCGTTGCCGGGGAGCGATGCCCAGAACACATCCATCTCGAATTTCACGGCTGCCGAATCCGTCTCCTGCATCAACACGTCCATCGGCAGTACACCGTCGGCGCCGCGCTTGAATTCGTAACCGTGGACGTGATAGAAGAACTGAAGTCCCTGTGCACGCGCTGCCTTGCCCCAGCGGTTGAAGTCTGCGGCGGCCTGTCGTGCGAGCGCGACGGTGATCGGGCCGTCTGGATGCGGGATCCAGGCGGTCCCGATGTTTTTCGGACCGAGCACACCGGCAGCGGCCAGCGTTGATGCCAGACTATCTCGGAATTGCTCGTAGCCGACGTGCATTGACGTGGCGGACAAGCCCACGCTGTCGAGCATCTGCCGGAACTGCTGCGCGGTCATCCCATACGTGCCCGCGAGCTCCACCTCCCTGAAGCCGAGTGCCCTGACGCGAGCAAGAGTTCCCGGGACGTCGGTCTTGAAGGCTTCGCGAAAACTCCACAGTTGCACGCCGAGCGGCCCCTGGAAGTCGCCGCTGAGCTTGAGCTCGGCCGGCGTGGAGGCTGACGCATTCGACGCCGGAGCGCTCGAGTCGCTCACCGCGGCGTCGCGGCCGGCGGAGCTGCAGCCTAACGCCGAAGTCAGGGCCACGGCGAGGAAGACGCTGGAAACTCCCACGATTCGTCGATGCACGTTGCCTCCGGAAGCGAAAAGGTCAGCCGCCCAAGCGATTAGAACCTCGCCTCCTGCTTGCCCGCGTGCAACGGGACACGCCGGCCATTCCACGCGCCCCCCCAACAGGCCCGCCGGAAGCGTGACGGTCGCGAGGAGCCCGTAGGCTGGCTCACTCCCCGACCGCCACACGATGTTTGATTCGTTCAAGCCCGCCGGCGTGAAAGCAATCATACTCGCGAATGTCCTGACCGCGTTTTGCATCGTGAACCTCGTTCGGACGGCCTAACGCTGGAGGTCACTCGTGCCCCGTTATTGGGGGGTGCTGTTGCTCGTCCTCCCGGCTGCCGCCGCGGCGCAACAGCCCGGTTCGGCCGGCGAGAAGCGGCCGAAGCTCGAAGTGCTGCAGTCGCTTCCGGAGGCGCAGCTCTTTCCGCTGATGAATCTCGTCGCCACGTCCCTGGGCGTGCGATGCGATTACTGTCACGTTCAGGCCAACCCGGATCTCTCGCGGACTCCGTCGAACGTCGGTGGCTGGGTGTGGGATCGTGATGACAAGCTGACGAAGCGCCGGGCGCGCGAGATGATGAAGATGGTCGTCGAGCTGAACGCTTCGCGCTTTCGCGGAGAGGCGAAGGTGACGTGCTACACCTGCCATCGCGGCGCGACGCAGCCCTCACGTCTCCCGACGCTCCCGCCTCCCCATCCGGGGGCCGCTCGAACGCCGTCTCCCACACCGCTCCCGTCCGCGGATCGCGTGTGGGCCGCGTATGTCTCTGCCGTCGGCGGAGGCGACGCGGCCGCTCCCGGCACCGGCATGAGCATTCGAGGATGGGACGATCGCCCGGAAGGCCGCTACGGAGGGTTCGAAATCACGGTAGCCGGACAGAATAGGTATCGCATCACGCTGGCGACGCCGGAGGCCACAACGAACCAGGGGTTGGACGGCGACACTGCCTGGGTCGCGACGAGCGACCGTGTCCAACGATTCTCGTCGGACGCGAACGTCGCGCGAATGCGGCGAATCGCGATGCGGTATCGCCCCGTGAAAGAGCAGCCGCCGAACGTTCGCGTGGTGGGTATCGAACGCGTCGACGACCACGACGCTTACGTCCTGCAGGGGAAAGCCGACTCGGTCACCACGCAGCGGTCCTATTTCGACGTTGTCACCGGCCTCTTGCGGCGGGAGATCACCACGACGGAGACGCTCCTGCTTCCGCTCGAGGAGCAGGTCGACTACGACGACTATCGCGACGTGGACGGCGTGCAAATGCCCTTTCGGGTACGGATCTCGGACGGCGCTCCTTACTCGACAACGACGCGCACGATCCTGGAAATCCGCCGCAACGTCCCAGTCGCCGACACTCTTTTCCGGCCGCCGCCGCCGTCTCGCTAGTTGATCGATTACCCGCGCGAGAGACGCTGAGGAAAAGGGAGCGGCTCCATTCCCAGGGCCGCTCCCTAACGATTCGCTAGAAGAT
>JBKOYV010000105.1:0-23183 GCA_046725585.1 Gemmatimonadota bacterium
GTCGCGGGACGTCGAGGTCCCGCGACTCACCCCCGCTTCGCTAGCGCCTCGACGATGCGAGCTGCTGCCTTCCCGTCCCACCCCTCGGGAGTGCGGCCGCGACGGCCGGACCCGATTGCGCGCACACGCGCCAGCAACTCCGACGGCTCGGGGACCAGCTCGTTCGTGCCTTCGGTGATCGTGATCGGCCGCTCGGTGTTCGCGCGCAATGTGAAGCACGGGATGCCGAGCGCCGTCGTCTCCTCCTGTAGACCGCCGGAGTCCGTCACGACGGCGTAGGCCCCCTGGACCAGGTCCAGCATCGCGATGTAGCTCACCGGCTCGATCAGCCTGACGGGTGCGGTCTCGACACCGAGGCGCACGAGCCGCTCGCGAGTGCGCGGGTGGGCAGGGAACACCACCGTGCGCTCCCTCGCAAGTTCGCGCAGCGCGGCGACCACGGCGTTGAGCCGCGCGGGATCGTCGACGTTCGATGGTCGGTGCAGCGTGACGACGATGGAATCGCCGTCAGCGCCGAGCTGCTGCCGGAACCCGCTGGCCCGGGCTGCGGGCAGCGCGTGAACGAGGGAATCGATCATCACGTTGCCGACGAACTCGATCTCCTCCTCCGGCTCACCTTCCCGACGAAGCGTCTCGCTCGCGTCGCGCGACGGCGTCAGGAGGAGGTTCGCGAGTCGATCGGTGACGATTCGGTTGATCTCCTCGGGCATCGACCGATCGTAGCTGCGAAGCCCGGCTTCCACGTGCGCCAGCCGAATGCCGAGCTTCGACGCAACGAGCGCCGCCGCGACGGTCGAGTTCACGTCCCCGTACACGAGCACCCAATCCGGCCGCCGCGTCTCGAGAACGGGCTCGAGACGCTCCATGATCCGTGCGGTCTGCACCGCGTGCGTCGCGGATCCCACCTCGAGGTTCTCGTCGGGTTCCGGAATCTGGAGCTCGTCGAAGAACTGCTCCGACATCACGACATCGTAGTGCTGACCGGTGTGGACGATGGTCTGACGCCATCCCGCCGCACACACTGCACGGTGCACCGGGGCGAGCTTGGGAAAGTTCGGGCGCGCGCCCGCAATGTGAAGGACGTGCATCGCGCTCAGGTCCCCGTCTTTCGCAATGCCGGCGGACGCTTGCGGTCCGCTTCGTCGACGAGGCGGGCGATATCGGCGCAGCGGTACGCCCAGTCCTCGTGCCTAACGCGCAGCGACTGGGCCCGGCGGGCCTCCGCGTCGCCGCCTCGTTCGACGGCCGCGCGGAGCGCGTCGACCCACTCGTCGTACGTCGACGCGCAGGTCGCGATGTCGCCGCACTTCCGCACCTCGGGCAGTGGCGATGATACGATCGGAAGCCCGGCCGCCGCGTACTCCCGAAGCTTGATCGGGTTCACGGAGTGCGTGAGCTCGGTCATGCGGAACGGTACGATCGCCGCGTGAAAGCCGCGGCTGTAGGCCGGCAGCTCGGCGTACGGCCGGCGGCCGAGCACGAAGACGTTAGGCTTGCCCTCCACCGCGCTCATGTCCGTCTTCGCGGACCCGATGATCACGAAGGAGCACGTGGGCATCGCGGCGGCCAGCTGCCCGATCAGCTCCACGTCCACCCACTCGTGAATGAGCCCGAAGAAGCCGATCCGCGGCCCCGGGATGCGCGCGAGATCCTCCGGAAGCGGATCGTTGGTCAGCGCCGTTGCGAAATGCTCGTAGTCGACGCCGTGCGGGACATAATGCACGTTGCTCGCGAAACGTCCGCACCGCTCAGCGAGATCCTGTGCTGACGCGATCACCAGGTCGGCGGACTCGCAGAGCTCCCGCTCGCCGCGCTCCATCGTCGAGGCATCGAATCCCTCGAACGCCGACCAGCGGTCGACGCAGTAATAGATCAGGAGGCGACGAGGCAGCCGCCGGATGTACGGCGCGCACTGCGGAACGAAGGAGCACAGAATCGGCTCTCGGTCCATACCGAGACGATCGAGCTCGCGGCGAATGGTGAAATGGTACAGCAGCGAGTTCGCCTGCTGTGCGAGCGGCGAGTGCGGATACGGCAGCGCCGGCGGGCTGATCACGTGCAGGCGATCCAACGCCGGACGCGATCGTCTGAGCATCGCTTTCGCCTTCGTCAGCAAGCGACGACGATCGTACGCGCTGGCCAGCTTCGGAGCGCGCATTCCCGCCGCCTCCACCCAGAGGACGTCGTTCGTCCGCGAGAACCGGCGCATGATGTGGTGCTTGCTCGTCGGGTCCGCGGTCCAGTCGTTCGCGAACGTCACGATGTCGAGACCACCAAGCAGCGGAGGTGAGGAGACGTCGGCCATGCCGTCCTGTCTGGAGTTAGCGCAGTTAGCGAGCGACTGCAGCGGGAACACTGGCCTGGGAGCCGAGCACCTCTCGTCTCCAGACCTCGAACGCCAGGACGCGCCACAGCCGCGCGGTGTGGTCGCGACCGCCGCGATGCTCGTCGAGGAGACGCCGCACGTACTGCGAGGAAACAACCGCGTCGTCGGTGTCGGGCATATGCTCGGCGAAGACCGTCGCCCCTCGCTCGCGCAGCCACCGCGTGAGTGGGACCAGGAAGCCGCGTTTCCGCGCGTGTGTGATCGAGCGAGGCAGGACACGCTCGGCTGCTGCCCGTACCAACGCCTTCCCGGCGCCGCCACGGAGCTTGACGTCGGGCGGAAGCTGCGCGGCCCACTCGATGAGATGATGATCGAGAAACGGCACGCGGCTTTCGATCGAAGCGGCCATGCTCATCTGGTCCTGCTTCGCGAGAAGCTCCTCGAGATACGTGAGCTGGTCGAAGCGAAGCATCGACTCCAGCGGGTTGACGGCGAGCAGCTTGCGGTCGACGAGTGCGCCGGCCGTGGCATAAGCGCCGTCGCCGGCGCCGAGCAGGAGCTCCCGGTGTGCCGCGTCGAAGTCCGCGAACGGCTCGAGGTACGAGTCTTCGAACGACGACGCGTGCGCGAGAAAGGAGCGCTTGAGCCGGCTGCCTACGTAATCGTCGCCGAGGCGACCGATTGCCCGAGCCAATGTCCCGCGCGCCGCTGACGGGAGCACCGAGTCGAGCGCTTCGCCTGCGCGCAGGTTCAGCAGCGCACGAGGATACCGCCCGTAGCCCGCGAACAGCTCATCACTGCCTTCGCCCGTCAACACGACCTTCACGCTCGAGACGGCGAGCTCCGACACGAAGAACAGCGGAATGCTCGCCGAGAACGTGAGCGGATGATCGCGATGGCGAGTGAGCCGGGGCAGGGCGGCGAAGAACTGGTCCGCGGTGCACGACACCTCGTGATGATCGGTGGCGAAGTGCTGTGCGACGATCCTCGCGAAAGGCAGCTCGCTCGCCTCGGCTTCCGCGAACCCGACCGAAAACGTGCGAAGCTGCTCGACGCCTCGCTCGCGCATGGCGGCGACGATCAGGCTCGAGTCGAGCCCGCCGCTAAGGAACACGCCGAGCGGGACGTCGCTCATCAGCTCGATGTCCACGGCTTCGACGAAGCGTCGCCAGAACTCCTCCGCGGCCTCGGTGACGTCGCGGAACGCCAGCCTGCCCGGCTCGTACGACGGCAGCGACCAGTAGCGCTCGATCTCGATTCGTCCGTCACGCCAGCTCGCTGTGTGTCCTGGCGCGAGCTTCGTGATGTTTCGAAAGAGCGTCCGCGTTCCGCTGACGGTTCCGAGTGCAAAGAACTCGGCGACGGCGGATCGGTCGAGCTCGGGCTCGATCATGCCGCTTGCCAATATCGCCTTGATCTCCGACCCGAACACCAGGTCTCCGGCGGGTGTGGTAGCGTAGAACAGCGGCTTGATGCCGCTGCGATCACGGGCGAGCAGCAGCGATTGCCGCTTCTCGTCCCAGATGGCGAAGCCGAACATGCCGCGCAGGTCGCTCGGACAGCGGCTTCCGTGCTCTTCGTAGAGGTGCACGATCGCTTCGGTGTCGCAGCGCGTGCGGAACGTGTGCCCCCGCGCCTCGAGCGGGGCCCGATGGTCTGCGTGGTTGTAGATCTCGCCGTTGTAGGCGATCCAGACTGTCTCGTCCTCGTTGGCCATCGGCTGATGACCGCCCGCGAGATCAATGATGCTGAGTCGCCGAAACCCGAATCCGACGCGGCCGTTGAGGTATACGCCCGAGTCGTCCGGCCCTCGATGCACGATCGCGTCGCTCATGCGCGCGATGGTGTCGGCGTTCACACGCGCCGACGGATCCTTGAGAACGATTCCGCAAATCCCGCACATCAGCTGGTGACTCTCTGCGAAGTGGCGTGCACTGGTGACCGCTCGATGGCCGGCGGCCCGCCCGGCCTAACGACCAGCGTGGATGCGTCCTCCGCGACGTCGGCGGCCAGGAGCACCCGGATGGCATCCCTCGTGCTCCGCTGCAATTTCAGCGGTCGCGCCGCGGTGCCGAAGCAGGTCACGAGCGCGGTCGGCAACGGGCCGGAGTAGTCGAGACGTAAGAGCGTCGCCTCACGCGACCGCCCGTACCGTGGGGAGCGCTGTGTCGGTTCCAGTGACGCGTCCAGGCCGCCCGCCGTCGCTCCCCACGTGATGTAATAGTCGGGCGTCGTAAGGGTCGTTCCGGAGACGGCGGTATCGCGCGAGCTGGCAGCGAGCGGCCAGTGCGCGGCCACGCGTGGTGTGCCGACACCGTCGACCCAGTCGCAGACAATGATTCCCTGGCCGCGCACCAGTACGACCTGACGCCGGTGTATGAGCTGACTCACGCCGGGGTGAGCATACTGGAGCTCGCACCACCACGTGCAGTCCGAGTCACCCTGAACGACTGAAGGCGTCGGAGCGATGCGCGACCAGGAGAACGGTCCGGAGGGAGACGCGAGCTCGTGGTTCGCTACGACGAGGCACGCGTGGGCCAGCTCCGAGCGACACCGATCCCGCGCGTGACGATCCATCGTGTACGCGACGCACCCTGGATCGACGACGATGTGTGTCGAGCCATGGGCGATCTCGACGTGCCCCAGGTCGGTGTGCGCATGGCCAGTCCGGTCCCCGCCATGCGGCCCCGCATCGACCAGGCACCACCAATCGTCGGCACCGTCACCGTCACGGCCCACGAAGTACCCTGCAGCAGGAAGCGATGCGGACCGGCCGATGTCGGCGGGTGAGGTAGCGGCGTCACGCAGGACCTCCCACTCGTGATCATCGAGCAACCACCAGCCGGCGGCACGGTGCGCCTCTGTCGTTAGGCTCGATGCTGCGCCGTCGCCGGTCAGGGCGCCGCCCACGGCGAGGACGGGGCCCTGATCGTGAGGATCCGTCGGTGTGAGCAGCAGCGTGTCGCCACTGTCCTCGTCACCGATAAGCGGCCATGTACCGTCAGGGCGGCGAAGCGCCCGGACGGTGTCGATCTGCGCGCGGAGTCGGTCGAGGACGTGCCGAGACACGCTCATGCCTGACGCTCGCACCAGCAGCACGTAATGGACGTAGAACTCGGCGGTGTACCGGTGATACCCGACGGCACGCTCGTAGTGCATTCCGTCGTCGAGCACCTGTTCGTCGAGCTCCGACTCGAGGATCTCTCGACCGCGGCGCGCCCATCGGTCGGCGCGGACGAGCTCCGGAAAGAACGATCCGACGTAGAGAAGGCCGAGACCCTCGCCGGTCAAGTGCGTGTTCGGGCTGTGATGGATGGAGTCGAAGCGCTCGACGTGGCGGGCGTGGTGCCAGAGCGAGAGAAGGAACTTTCGCGTGCGCGACGGCGTCCATGCCGGCGACTCGCACGTCAGCGCCCAGATCCAGCACCAGGCGATGGCGCGGAACGCGACTTCGAGGCTGCTCACCCAGTTCACGCCGCGACCGTGCGGGTTCTGGTCCACCCAACGCTCGAGCAACACGAGCAAGGTTTCCGCCAGCTTCTCGTCGCGGTCGAGAAAGAATCCCTGAGCGAGGCGCAAGAGCTCGTGGTGCCGGCTCAGGTCCCAGATCGCCTTCACATCGCCGCCGCCTGCACCATTCATGTAGGCGACATTCGTCCAGTGGCCGGCTGGTGCGGCGCCGCGCGCCAGCGGGTGGCGCAGCCAGTCCTGGGCGCGAAGATCGACGTCGAGCGGCGTACCAAAGACTGACCAACGCCCGCTCGCCGCGCTCTCGATCGATGCGCGAAGTGCATTGTGGGCCGGAAGCTGCCCGGCGTCCCGCCGCGCCAGGTGCCTCAATGGGAACCGAACGGCGCCACGCGCCGCCAGCGCATGTCGCAGGGCGTCGCCCCGATCCCCTGACTCCAGCGCGAGCGGCGCGAGCTCGGGAGCGAGCAGCCGTTCGATCGCCTCGGGCCCCGCACGCCGCGGAAGCCAGGGATCGAGCCGCTTGTCGATCTCCTGGCGAATCCGGATGAGCGGAGCGAGACGACGGCGAGAAAGTCTTCCCACGCTGGTGCGCTTGAGGATGATCCACGGAACCAGAGGACCTCTCCGGCACCATGGACGAACGATAGCATTCCGAACGGTTCTGGCGGAGTCGGGTACCTCCCGCGAGCCCGCCTCCCTATGCAAGTCCTCTACCCGAAGACTGATTGGGCCCAGGTGGTCGAAGTCACAACCCCGCGATCAGTTAGCGGCTGCCGATGTCCCTCGTATCTGCCGGGCCCTGGCACGTCCGTCCGATCGCGTCGCGGGTGCATGACAGTGTGTTGTGCAGTCACCACATTCGATCTCGTCGCCTGACTACTGCCGCGCGACTGCTGCTCGCCACACGAGGAGACCCGGGCTGGTTACGATTCGACTCCGATCGAGAGTCTCTTGATCAATGGACACTCCTGTCTCCAACGACACCCGGCCGGTTCGCGTCTGCATTCTCGCGCCGTCGCTCGATCAGGTCGGGGGCCAATCGCGCCAGGCGGAACGGCTCATCAATGGGCTGGCCTCCGAGCCATCGCTCGAAATCGGGTTCATCCCGCATAACCCGCGTCTCCCGGGGCCTCTCCGCCTGTTGCAGCGGATCAAGTACCTGCGCACCGTCGTCACCACCGCGGCGTACTGGTTGATCGTCGCGAGTCGCCTCTGGCGTTACGACGTCGCGCACGTGTACTCGGCGTCGTACTACTCGTACCTGCTGTCGGTGCTGCCGGTCATCGTCCTTGGAAAGCTCTACGGGAAGAAAGTGCTGCTGAACTATCACAGCGGCGAGGCCGAGGACCACCTCGCGAACTGGCGTCTCACCGCGGTTCCGTTCATTCGTCGAGCGGACATGATCGTGGTCCCGTCCAGCTACCTCGTCGACGTGTTTGCGAGGTTCGGACTCGCGGCGCGAGTCATTCACAACGTCGTGGACCCGGAGCAGCTCCGCTACCGCGAGAGACAGCCCGTCAGACCCCTGTTCCTCACCAACAGGCTCCACGAGCCGTTGTACAACGTGCAGTGCGTGTTGCGCGCGTTCGCGTTGGTTCAGGAGCGGTACCCGGACGCGTCCCTCACGGTCGCCGGAGACGGATCATTGCGCAGCGATCTCGAGTCGCTGGCGCGCGAGCTTGGGCTGCGCAACACGAGTTTCGTCGGACTGGTCCCATCGAGCCGGATGGCCGCGCTCTACGACGCCGCCGACATCTACGTCATGGCGACGAACATCGACAACATGCCGGGGTCGGTAATCGAGTGCTTGACGTGCGGTCTGCCCGTCGTCACGACCGACGCAGGCGGCGTACGGTACATCGTTAAGCACGACGAGTCTGCGCTGATCGTTCCGCTGAACGACCACGTCGCGCTCGCGACGCAGGCGATGCGACTGCTCGAGGAGGATGGGCTCGCGGTGCGGCTGGCTCGCAACGGGCGGGCGTCGGCGCGCCACTACGCGTGGCCGACCGTGCGCACCGAGTGGCTCGAAGCCTACCAGGCGCTGGTGCGCATGCATCCCACCCGGTCGGTCGCTGCGACCACGTGAGACCGTCGGCGCTGGCCGCGGCCTGCGCTCAGCGCACGACCACGCCCTCGGTCGCCTTGCTGAGACGCGTCATGTTGATCCCCGGGTCCGTGCCCCCGAGGCCGTGCTGCTTGAAGTCGCTCTTCATGCTCAGGCGATAGTCGCCACCAACCGGATCGAGAAACCCGATGGTCGCGATCTTCGGCGGGTACCAGTTCTTCGCGGGGTGCCACGCGGCATATTCGGGATTCACGCCCGCCACCACGTTCCGCTCGAACGTCCACGAATCGCCGGCCATGGCCTTGATGCTTTCGACGCCGGCTTTCATGCCTGACGCGAAAACCGCGTAGCCCGCAGGGCTCGTGAAGACGTTGTCCGTGATCCTGAGGTTTCGAACGCGGCCGTTGCCCCCCTCCATCACGAGCGAGATCCCGTAGTTCGTCACGTTATGCACGAACGTGTTGTGCCGGATGGTGACGTCGCGATACTCGTTGAGCAGGATCAGCTGCCACCCATCGACTCCCGTGCCGTTCACGGAGCCGATGTTCACGAACAGGTTGTTCTCCGCGCGCACGCGCATCACCGGGTTGTCCGTCGGGCCGTCGGCGGCCTGCACATTGAACCCGCGTTGCGTGTTGCGGACGATGTTGTCGCGGAACGTCACGTCGGTGGTGCCCTGCCACCGGCCGCCGTTAGGCGTGCCGAGCGCCGACTTGATGACGATGGCCATGCCCATCTGTGCGTCGACCCAGCTGTTCTCGAACACGTTGCCCTCGACGAGGACTCGGCGCGCGCTCTTCAGCTCGAACAGGTTTTTGATCGTCCACTTGCCTTTCCAGCTGGGGTCCTTGTAGACGTGGTTGCGGCGGATCGTGATGTCGGTGGGAACGAGGTTCGTTATGCCCGGATCTCCGCCTCCGAACATGACGTTCTCGCCGGCGCCCGCCAGAAAGTTGTTTTCGATCAGGAACGGCCCCGGGCCATTCCACCCCTCGATCGCCTGCGAGTCGAACCCTTTCGCGTGGCAGTCCGAGAGCCACGAGTTCACGACGGCGGTCTGCGCCGAGTTGAGCGTTAGGCATCGCGTGGAGTTGGTGTGCGGCTCGCCGTGGATGTAGACGCGATCCACGACGATGCGCGTCGGGACGCGCGCGAGCGATGTCTGCGTGTCGCCGCCTTCCTTCCAGCCGCCGTCGCCGAGGAGAAAGAGGCCGTAGTTCACCGTCGTGGGCTGCAGCTCCGGCGAGGCCCCCACTTCGACTCCCGTGATCCACCAGCCGCACGTCGGGTTCTGCGTGGCCAGGGCGGCTCGGTCGTTCTTCGTCAGGATCTTGGCAAGGCGAGGCGCAAAGGCCGGTGTGATACGCGACCCCGACGGCGGGAGGACCGAATCGGGAACGTCGGTGCGCAGCGTGATCCACCCGGTTCCGCATCGCTTCGTCGGCAGGATGAAGTTGCCGATGTAGGTGGCGCCCGACGCGAGCGCGATCACGTCGCCCGGTTTGGCGCGGTCGAGTGCCGATTGGAGGTTCCCGCGCGCAGCGACACGAATCGTCTGACCGGTGGGCGGCAGGTAGTTTACCTCGACGGTCGCCCGCGGCAGGTCTGCGACGCTGTCGCGCGGCATGGTGTCCGGCGCCTGCGGCGGGATGACCGCACTTTCGGCCTGAGCGTTCGACGCCGCGGACGCGCCCCGCGCTTGCGGCGTGGACTGCTCGGGGCATCCGAGGAGCGCGGCAACAATGACTGCCGCGAAGGCAAGGGTCGGTCTGTTCGAGCGAACGTCGTTAGGCATCGGGCCGGTGGAATCCGTTGTGAGGACCGGGGCGAAGAAGCCGGTCGTAGAGGTCTTCGAGCGAGCCGACGACGTGTCGGGCGTGAAACTCCGTTCGCGCACGGGCGGCTCCCGCCGCGCCCATGCTCGCTCGGCGCTGTGGGTTGGCGAGCAGCGTCTCCAGTGCCGCGGCAAACGCCTCCGGATCCTTTGGGGGCACGAGGAGCCCGTTCTCGCCCTCGCGGACGGCGTCGGGGACTCCGCCGACATTGGTGGCAACGATCGGGCGCCCGGCCGCCATCGCTTCGACGAGAGAATTCGGAAATCCTTCAGACACCGATGACAGCACCGACACGTCGAACAGATAGTGAAAGCTCGGTAGCTGGGGCCGGAGTCCCGCGAAGCGAACGACGTGGTCGAGACCAACCTGGCTCACCAGCTGGCGCAGTGGTTCACGCTCGGGGCCATCGCCAACCAGCACGAGCCGAACCATCGGCCACTTCGACTTGAGCGACGAGACGGCGCGAAGCAGCGTCGCGTGATCCTTGATCGGCGAAAGCGAGGCCACCACGCCGATGACGGGCGCGCCCACCTCCAGGCGAAGCTCGTCCCGCCAGGCGGCGATGACCCCGTCCGAGGGGCGCTCGAACGCCTGCTCGTCCACGAAGTTCGGAATCACGACTACCCGATCGCGACGGAGCTTGTCGTCCGCCTCGAGCGATCTCGCTACCGAGTGACTGTTCGCCAGCACCGCGGTCGAGGCGCGAAAGCCGATACCGTTGGCGATTCGATATCGGAGCGGCGAATGCAGCCAGCGCTTGCTCGTGATGACGACAGGCACCCCGGCGGCGCGCGCACTCAGCGCCGAGAAAAAGTTGGAGTACTGGTCGTGGCAGTGAACCACCGACACGTCCTGTTCGCGAAGGAACTTCGCGAGACGCATCCCCTGCCGCATCGTCTCTGCGCCGTAGAGGCTGCGAATCGGAAAGCGAACCACAGGAACGCCGAGGCGTTCGTACCGCTCGGCAAGCGCGCCCTCGCCGCGCAACGTGACCACGCTGAGCCTGAACCGGGACCGGTCCAGCCGTTCGGCGGTGCGAATGGCGTTCATCTCCGTCCCACCGACGTTCATCGTGTCGATGGAGAAGACGACGTGAACGCGCGGCACGCCATTCCCGGTGTCGGGTTCAATGGACCGAGTCACGCGAAGGCCGCCCTGCGTGCGGCTCGCCGCGGCCGCACGAGGCGTAGCATGCCGAATTCTATAACCCGACGGTTGCTGCGGCGCCACGCCTCGACGCACACACGACGTAACGGCGACGGATCGCTCGACGTCAACTTGTCGAATCGTGTCTCGAGAGCGACCATGATCGGCCTGAGGGTTGCACGAACGCATAGGCTTTGGTGTACCGTCAGGACGACGCGACGATCCGCGTCGCCGAAAACCCTTGCTCGAGCGCAATGAGACAACGCCAAGGCGGCTGGCGCAGTGCACGTTTTGTGGCGCCAACCCCACAGGTCGGTCCCACCGACGCCACTCCGGCACAGGCGCCGACCGGTGGCGGTTTCCGCTCGAGGGGGGCGCAATCTGGCTCGGCTCGCTCGGTTACAGCACCGCCTCCGCTGACCCAACGATTCGGCGCGTTGTTCGGCCGAGCGCGGGCCATGCCGCCGGAATGGTCGATCAGCCTGATCGGCGTGCTGGCTTATCTCGCTGCCGCGGTGACCTATCGGCTGCCGGTCGCCACGCCCGCCATGGTAGTGGCGGTCGTGGGGCTGCTTTTCGAGCGCCGCGTCACCGTGCCGCTCTTCGTCGCTTTCTTCGCCCTGTTCCTCGGCTGGGCCGCCTTCGGGTATACCGCCAGCATCGATCCGGGAACCACGATGGATCAGACCATCGTGATGTCGAAGATCCTGTTGATCTGCTTCGTCATCGCAAACGTCAGCCGAACGAGCTGGCGGATGCGAGTGTTCATGATCTTCTTCCTGGCGTGCTTCGCGGTATACCCCGCGCGCGGCACGCTGGTGAATTACTTCATCATCCGCTACACGGTCTTCGGCCGCGCGCTGTGGAACTACATCTACAGCAACCCCAACGATCTCGCGGCCCTGACCTTTTTTCCTCTGTCCGTCGCGGTGGCGGTCGCGGTCAGCGAACCGAAGGGGTGGATCAAGCGGGCGGCTCTGATCGGGACAGCGCTCCTGCCGCTGATCATCCTCGTCACGCAGTCCCGCGGCGCGCTCATCGGCCTCGTAGCGTCCGGCCTGATCTTCTTCATGATCCATTCGCGCGGCCGACGGGTGAAATCGTTCCTCGCCGCCGGGGCAGTGGCCATCGTTCTGCTTCCGTTCGTGCCGTCGTCGGCATGGAAGCGGTTTGCGGGAATGGCGAGCCTCACCAGCACGACGACGATCGCCGAAGCGGACCCTGAAGGATCGGCCGAGGCGAGATACAACATTTGGCGCGTGGCCGGGACGATCATCAAGGAGAATCCGGTTACCGGCGTTGGCCTCGGCGTATACCCACGCGCGCACGCGATGTACTCGCCTCGTGTCGGCGTGCCCGTGACGGCGATCGGCTTCAGGGACACGCACAGCACGTATTTGAACGTCGCGGCCGAAACGGGCGTACCTGGCCTTCTGCTCTTTCTCCTGACGCTTTTGGTAGTCGGTATATCGTCCGAGAGAACGCGGAGGAAGGCGCGTGGCTCGCTTCGGGCAGAGCAGCTCCTTGCGTTGGAGTTGGGGCTCCTGGGCTTCATGCTCGCCGGCATTTTCGGCTCGTTCGCGAAGCTGAGCTTCCTCTACATCCAGCTGGCGGTGATGTGGGCCGTGACCGACATCACGAAGCGCGAGCTCGAGGCGGCAACCCCTCAGCCGATGCGCGGCGTACACGCTCCATCGGGACGACGGAGAGCGGCCGGATAGGGAATCGTGTCGCGCCGGGCCGTGACGCCGGTCACCTTTTTTTGCCCGCACTCCTTGTGGTGTCCGTTCAACACCGGCCTGCCGGCATCGAGCCACCGAGTATTGGCGTGGCGGAACACACATGGCGCAACGTGTTACTGCCTAGTGGGATAGCTTGCCGTGCCAGGATTAGCGGGAAACGGGAGTTGGGGCTCCATCCTTGCACACCGGCGTCGCGAGAACACCGAGGTCGAGCAAGTCGCGCTGTGGATTAGATTGCGTTCACCATGAGGCGGGCTCGGCATTGGTTTTGATCGGTGCGAACGCTACTCAGGATTCGCGACAGCCATGATCGACGTTTCGGTGATCATCGCGTCGGTGGAATCGGCAAGGTCGATACGCGGGTGTATCGAGTCCGTTCGGGCAGCGCTCGAGGGGTGGAACGCTGAAGTCCTCGTGGTGGACGCGTCGCTCGATGCGAGCGCGGACATTGCGGAGCGGGAGCTGGGAACCGCGCAGGTCACACGCTGCGCGTCGGGTACGCTTACGCCCGAGCTATGGGCGGTTGGAATCGCTCGTTCGAAAGGGCGTGTGATTGCACTGACAACCGGGCACTTTGCGGTCGAGCCGACTTGGGTCGCGAGTCTCGAGGCGGCGCTCCAGGAGGGACAGGTTGGGGTTGCCGGTCGAATCGATCTCGCGGGTGAGACCTCGGTCACCGACTGGGCAGTGTTTTATTTGCGATACTCCGAGTTTTTGAATGAGCCCGAGGAAACCCGGCGAGGAGTTCCTGCGATTCCTGCCGACAATGCTGCTTACGACGGTGAAGCGATTCGTCGATTCGTGAAGACTTCAGATGACGGCTTTTGGGAAGTGGAATTTCACCGCCAGCTGCACGCGGCCGGCGGGTCCCTCGCGGTGGTGCCTGGAGCGACGGCGCGGTACGCGCGGTCCTTCCCGTTCCCCACGATTGCACGTCATCGGTTTCATCACGGCCGACACTCGGGTGCATGGCGCGTTTCGCATGCCGAACGCTCGCCGGCGATGATCGTCGCTGCCGCTCCGCTCGTCCCGGTCGCCCTCGCGCTGCGTGGCTGGCGCCGAGTTCGGCGCTCGCCGTCGCATCGCGCTCGATTTCTGCGCGCGCTCCCAATGTTCCTCACCCTCGCCACGTTCTGGGCGATCGGTGAGGCCGTGGGTGCGATCAGCGGCGCGCCGGCATCACGACGTCCCGCGATGCTCCCTGCCTAACGATGTCCTCGCCCAGCCGACTGGATAGCGACGTGGCGCCCTCCATCAGGCGCGGTCCCAAGCGAGGATCGGCACCGACGGTGTCGGTGGTCGTGGCGTCGAACCGCGACAAGACGCTTCTGCAGGCGTGCCTTGGGTCGCTGCTCGGCCAGTGTCAGCGGCTGAACGCCGAGCTGCTGGTCGCGCGCGCCGGCACGGCGTCGGATGTCGCGGCGCTGGCGAAGACATATCCGTCGGTGCGCTTCGTGACCGCGGCGGGCGACTCATCGATTCCGCAGCTCCGCGCGATCGGAATGGCGCAGGCTTCCGGCGACGTCGTCGCGCTTACCGAGGATCACTGCATCGCGGACGCCAACTGGGTCGAGGCGCTGACGCACAGCGCCCACAGCGACGCCGACGTGGTCGGCGGCGGCATGGACAACGCCCGGCGTTCACGCGCCGTGGATTGGGCCGCCTATTTCGCGGAGTACGGATTCTTCTCGACCGACCGGCCGGAGCCCGCTAAGGGCACGCCGCTCGTCACCGGTGCGAACGTCGCGTACAACCGCCGTGTGATCGCGGACGTCATCGGCTGGGCGCAGGACGGCGAGTGGGAGAACGTCGCGCACACGCGACTCGTGGCGCGCGGCAGCATGATCCGGTTCGCGAGGACGGCGGCGATCTATCAAAACCAGACCTACACTCTCGCCGCCTTCTGTGCCGACCGCTATGAGCACGGGCGAGACTACGCGCGAAAGCGGCTTGTCGAGGAGCCGGGGGCACGGCGGTGGTTTCTATTGGCCGTCAGTCCGCTCCTCCCCGCGCTGCTGACCTGGCGAGTCGCGAGAGCAGCTGCCCGTGGCCGCTGGGCAACCTTCCTTCGAGCACTTCCGGCAACGGTGCTGTTCCTCACGGCGTGGTCCATCGGAGAGGGCGTCGGCTATCTGCGCGGGCCGGCCGAAGGCTCCGCGTCGATGCCGGCACGCGATGACTGAGCCATCGCTCACGGTCGTCGTCCCGTCGGTCAACGGACTCGGCGACCTGATGGACTGCCTGGCCGCTCTATCCACACAGCGAACGGACGTCGATCTCGAGGTGCTCGTCGCCGACCGATGCGGCGAGCCGCTGCGCGCGGAAGTCCGACGGGCCTATCCGTGGGTCCGCGTTTTGGAAGCCACCGCGGGGACGACGATTCCAGACCTCCGCGCGATGGCGTTCCGCGAGGCCCGCGGGCAGTCCGTTGCCGTCATCGAAGATCACGTCATCGTCCCTGCCGGGTGGGCGCGCGCCCTACTCGACGCCCAGGCGGGGGCGGAGGTCGTGGTCGGCGGAGCGATCGAGAACGCAGCCGTGGACCGTCTCGTGGACTGGGCTGCCTTTCTGTGTGAGTACAGCCACTGCATCACCCCGTTGCCCGAGGGCCCGGCCGACTGGCTGCCGGGCAACAACGTGCTCTATCCGCGCGCGTTGCTCTGGCGATACGAGTCAGTCCTTGGACGGGGCCAGTGGGAGAATCGGCTGCACGACGCGATGCGTCGCGATGGCGTTCCTCTCGTGTGCCGACCGCAGATTGCCGTGGGCCACAAGAAGCACTACACCGTGGGTGAGTACCTCTCGCAGCGGTATCTCTACGCGCGGTCGTACGCGGGTGCGCGCGTTGCCGACGCGTCCCTGCCGAAGCGACTGAGCTATGGAGCGGCGGCGGTTGCGCTGCCGCCGCTGCTCATGTTTCGAACGGTCAGGCGTGTCGTCGCCAAACGCCGGCACCGCGCTGAGCTGGTGCGTTCGCTGCCGTTGCTCGCGGTGTTCGTGGTGTCGTGGGCCCTGGGGGAGATGGTCGGGTACATCGCCGGGCCCGGCGATTCGCTCGCGAAGGTCTGCTGAGGTGCGCGTCATGTTGACGGCATGGCAGACGGTCGCGAACATGGACGGGACGAGGCCACACGGTTGATGCGCATCGGCGTCGATGCTACGTGTTGGGCGAACGCTCGAGGCTATGGCCGTTTTGCTCGCGAGTTGCTTCGTGCCATGGTCGTCGAGGAATCGTCGCACGAATTCGTGTGCTTCGTCGACGACCGCGCGGCACGCTGCTTCGACCTCTCAGGCGCTTGCGTGCGGATGGTGGTCGTACCGCAGACGGCATCGCCGACGACTGCGGCGAGCGCCGCCGGCAGCCGTTCGGTCGGCGACATGTGGCGGATGACGCGAGCTGTAGCGCGCGAGGAGCTCGACGTGTTTTTCTCGCCGTCGGTGTACACCTATTTTCCGCTCCCGCCGTCGCTCGCCGCGGTGATCACCTTTCATGACGCGATCGCCGACCGGTTCCCGAACCTCACGCTGCCATCGCCACGGGCGCGTCTGTTCTGGCGGATGAAGGTGCAGATGGCGTTGGCGCAGTCGCGGATCGTCCTCACCGTGTCGGACTACGCGGCGGCGCAGGTGAGCCGCACGCTCGGCGTCAGTCGCAATCGAATTCGCGTCGCCGTCGAAGCGGCGGCGCCGATCTATCAGCCCAGCGAGTCGACGCAAGACGTGCTCACGGCGGCGCGGCATGTGGGCATACCCGACGGGCGCCGATGGTTCGCGTACGTGGGCGGCTTCAACCCGCACAAGCACGTGGACGCGATCGTCCGCGCGCATGCGTCGCTCATGAAGGAGCTTCCGGAGCCTCCGGTGCTCCTGCTCGTCGGCGCGATCGATGACGACCCGTTCTTCGGATCGCAGCAGCGCATCCGGGATGAGATTGCCCGGTGCGGGACAGGTGAACACGTTAGGTGGGCAGGCTACGTGCCGGACGACGAGCTGCGTCACGTGCTCTCCGGCGCCGTCGCGCTGGTGCTCCCGTCCGAGTCGGAGGGGTTCGGGCTGCCGGCCGTGGAGGCAGCGGCCTGCGGGATCCCGGTGATCGCGACGACCGAAAGTCCGCTCCCGCAGCTGCTCGAGGGCGGCGGGATCTTCGTCGCCCCGGGCGACGAGGCGGCGCTGGGTGCGGCGATGCGCCGTCTGGCGACCGACGAGTCACACCGCCGTGCGCTCGCGACGAGCGCACTCGCTCGCGCGCGGGCACTGAGCTGGAGATCGAGCGCCAGGGCCGCGCTCGACGCGCTGCGTGAGGCAGCGGCATGACCGGCGCGCTCCGCTTCTGCATGTTCACGACGTTCTACCCGCCGTACAGCTACGGCGGCGATGGCATTACGGTCCAGCGCCTCTCGCGCGCGCTCGTTCGTGCGGGGCACGAGGTGACCGTCGTTCACGATGCCGACGCCTACATCTCGTTAGGCCACCCGGTCCCCGACGCGGGCCGTGCCGACGACGGGGTCGAGGTCGTCACGCTGCGAAGCTCGCTGGGAATGCTGTCGGTGCTGTTGACGCACCAGCTCGGGCGGCCGGTCGTTCACGGCGCCGAGATCGAGGCCCTGCTCGCTAAACGTCATTTCGACGTCGTGCACTTTCACAACGTCTCCCTCGTGGGTGGCCCGGGTCTGTTCGCGCTCGCCGGCGACTCGGTCACCATGTATACGGCGCACGAGCACTGGCTCGTGTGCCCCACGCATGTGCTATGGCGCCATCGCCGGGAACCGTGCACGGGTCGCGAATGCTTCCGATGCTCGCTCCGCTACCGGCGGCCGCCACAGCTCTGGCGGAGCAGCGGCTTCCTCGAGCGATCGCTGCACGACGTCGACACGTTCATCGCGCTGAGTGAGTTCAGTCGGCGCAAACACCGCGAGTTCGGTTTCCCGCGGGACATGGAAGTGCTTCCGCCGATTGTGTTCGACTCGGATACCGACTCGGTGGACGAGCATTCGGGCAGTCCGCACCCGCGACCGTATTTCTTCTACGCCGGCCGCCTCGAGCGAATCAAAGGGCTGGACGACGTCGTGCCGCTGTTTCGTGACGCCGATGCGCCCGGCGACCTGCTGATCGCCGGCGCGGGCTCGCACGAACCGGTTCTACGGGCGCTCGCCGGAGACTCGCCGCGCGTTCGCTTCCTCGGCCATCTCGGCCCGGACCGCCTCGCGCCGCTCTACCGACACGCAGTCGCGCACATCGCCCCGTCCGTCTGCTTCGAGACGTTCGGCAATACGCTCGTCGAAGCCTTTCGACAGGCCACCCCGGTGGTCGCGAGGCAGATCGGCCCGTTCCCGGAGATCGTGACGCACGCCGGCGGCGGAGAGCTCTTCGATGATGCCGCCGGGCTGCGGCGAGCGCTCGACCGGTTTGCTTCCGACCGAACGTATCGCGACCGACTCGGGGCGGCCGGGCGCCGCGCCTACGAGACCACCTGGTCGGAGGAAGCCATCGTGCCGCGGTACCTCGAAATCGTCGAGCGGACAGTCGCTCGCCGATCGCCCACCACACCGGCCGCCCACGCGGTCGCCGGGACGTAGGGCCACGATGCGCGCGATTCTCACGTACCACTCCATCGACGAATCGGGATCCGCGATCTCGATCTCGGAGGACGTATTCCGGAATCAGATCGCATGGCTCGCCCGGAGCGAGGTCCGCGTCGTGACGCTCGACACGCTCATGCGTATGCCCAGCGATGCGAATGCCGTTACCCTCACCTTCGACGATGGCTTCGTGAGCTTTGGCGACATTGCCGCGCCGCTGCTTGCCGATCACGGGATGCCGTCCACGCTGTTCGTCGTGGCCGACGCCGTCGGAAGAACGAATCGATGGCCGGACCGTGCGGATCGCGGTGTGCCGGAGCTGCCGTTGCTCGGCTGGAGGGCGCTCGGCCACCTCCGCGAACAACACGTCGAGATCGGCGCGCACACACGGACCCACATCAACCTGGCGCGTGTGACGAGCGCGCGTCTACTGCACGACGAGATCGTCGGAGGCGCGGAGCGCATCAGGCACGAGCTCGGCTACACGCCGGCGGTCTTCGCCTACCCGTATGGCGCGGTGAGTGACGCGGCCGTTGGCGTCGTCGCGTCGCGTTTCGCCTGGGGGTGCACGACCGAGATGCGTTCCGTCTCGGCGAACGAGGCGCGGGCCCTGTTGCCGCGCATCGACATGTTCTATCTCCGGGAGGCGGGGCAGCTCGAACGATGGGGAACGGCCAGATTCCGGTATCGTCTGAGGTTGCGCGCGGGCGCGCGGCTCGTGCGCCGGCGATTGCGGGACCTGACGGGGGACCAATGAACGTCAAGACGCCGTTCATGTCGGTCGTCGTTCCTGTCTACCAGGGCGCGCGCGTGCTGCCGCGATGCCTCAGCGCCTTGCGCGCGAGCGAGATGCCTGCGGGGTCGTGGGAGCTCATTATCGTCGATGATGCGAGTACCGACGCCACGGCGCTCATAGCCGCCGAGTTTGCGGATGCTGTGGTACGACTGCCGGATCGACCGCGCGGGCCCGCCTACGCCCGCAACCGCGGCGTCGAAGTCGCGCGTGGGGAGATCGTCGTGTTCGTCGACTCCGATGTATGCGTCCACACGGACACACTGAGGAAATTCACCGCGGTGTTCGCGAGCGAGCCCGATGTGAGCGCCGTGTTCGGTGCGTACGACACGCAGCCGGAAGCGCCGCAGCTCGTGTCGCAGTACCGGAACCTCCTCCACCACTTTGTTCACTCGCAGAGCGCCGGCGAAGCGGAGACGTTCTGGGGCGGGTGCGGCGCCATTCGTCGCGAAGTGTTCGTCGAGGCGGGCCGCTACGACGAATGGTCGTACCCGCGCCCGCAGATCGAGGATGTGGAGCTCGGCCACCGGGTACGCGCTCTCGGGCACCGCATCCTGCTGCGTCCGGAGATCCAGTGCACGCACCTCAAGCGGTGGACGCTGCGCGGATTCGTCACGGGCGACTTCCGTGATCGCGGCGTCCCGTGGACCCGCATGCTCATTCAGCAGGGGCTTGCGACGAAATCGCGAACGCTCAACCTGCGCACGGTGGAAAAGCTGAACACGGTGCTCGTGTGGCTGTCGCTCCTGCTCGTGCTCGGTGGGGCGATCTGGCACTCGTGGGCGCCCGTGCCGTGGGCCGGCGTGACGTTCGGGTCGGTGCTCGTTCTCAACAAAGGCCTGTACGGTTTCTTCATGCGGACGCGGGGCGTGCTGTTCGCTCTCGCCGTGCTGCCACTTCACACGCTCTACTATCTCAACAACGGGTTCGCGGTGTTGTACGGCTGGGCGCTTCATCATCTGTTCGGCGATCCGATGCCTGACGCGACGACGCAGGCATACGCGGAAGTCGGTGTCGATATGTGGCCGCCCGTGCCTTCGAAGAAACCCGAGTCAGGGCAGCAGCGGTGACGGTCGCGTCGGTGGCCGCGTCGCGGTTGTCGTTAGGCATCGTGTGCCCGCGCTGCCGTGGCGGGCTCGATGCCCGGCGTGACGCATTCGAATGCGGGCACTGCCGCGTGACGTATCCGGTCGTGTTGGGCATCGCGGACTTTCGACTCGCCCCCGATCCCTGGATCGGGCTCGAGGACGACCGTGAGAAGGCTCGGCAGCTGGCGGAGCGGTCGCACGGTGCGTCGCTGGAGACGATGGTGCGCACCTACTGGTCGATGACGCCTGGTACGCCGGAAGACCAGGCCGCGCGATTCGTGCGCCACGTCATGACGGCCGGGGAGCGATCGCGCGAATGGCTGGACCGAATGGATCCGCCCGGAAGACGCCCATCGGGTGCCTGGCTCGACGTGGGCACCGGAACGGGCGACCTCGCGTGTGTCATCGCGGAGCAGGGGGGTCACGCCATCGGCATCGACGTCGCCCTGCGCTGGTTGGTCGTGGCGCGCCGCCGTGCTGAGCTGGCGGGCGTGGCGGCCGAGTTCATTTGCTGCAACGCCGAGCACCTTCCGTTTCCCGACGCGGCGTTCTCTCGCGTCGTCTCCGTGGGTACGATCGAGCATTGCTCCGACGTGAATCGGGCGCTCGGTGAGGCACGGCGTGTTCTGTGTCGAAACGGCGACGTACGGCTTCGCACCGTAAACCGATTCACGATGCTCCCCGAGCCGCACGTGAACGTGTGGGGCGTCGGATTCGTGCCGCGGCGCATGGCCGACCGGTACGTGCGCTGGCGTGGCGGACAAGGGTACGAGCACCACCGACCGCTCTCGTCGCGCGAGCTGCGCAGAGAAATGATAAAGGCCGGCTTTCGTTCCGTCCGGGTCGACGCGGCGCCTCTCCTCGCGACCGAACGTGCCCGGCTCGGTGGTGCGCGATGGGCAGCCGACGGCTACGAACGTGCGCGGCGAATCCCGCTCGTTAGGAGCGCACTTCGGTTGACAGCGCCTCTGCTCGAAGCCAGCGGAGTCGCAGCGTGACCGCGCCGCGGATCTTCACGCCCGAGTACTACGCGCGCATGCGTGAGCTCGAAGCGGGCAGCTGGTGGAACGCCGCGATGCGGGACGTCGCCGCGATGCTGTTGACCGATGTCCAGCTGCCTGTATCGGGCACGATCCTCGACGTTGGGTGCGGGTCGGGCCAGACCCTCGCCTGGTTCAGTCGGCGATTCGGAGCCTGGCGGACGCTCGGATGCGACATCTCGCCCGACGCGGTGACCGCGGCTACCCGTTCGGGTTTTGAGATCGCCCAGGCGTCAGCGCTCGCACTCCCGTATCCGTCGGAGACGGCGGACGTCATCGTTTCGTTGGATGTCCTGCAGCATGTGCCGCTCGGAGGCGGTGACCTGACCGCGCTTCGAGAGATGCGGCGGGTGCTCAAGCCCGGCGGCTGGCTGTTCGTCAGGACGAACGCGCAAAGCTTTCCCGCGACACCGGACGATCACGTGTATCAGTTCCACCGCTATGAGCCCCGCGAACTCCGCGACAAGCTCACGGCCACCGGATTCGTCGTCAGGCGCCTCAGTCGTATGAACGCGCTGCTTGGGCTCGCGGAGATTCCACGTGAGCTCCGCGCGCGTCGCGTCCAGGCCAACGACTATCACGGAATTCTCGCGACGAGCAACGGACGCGCGTCGTGGGCGGCGGCCGCCAAGCGAGCGTGGCTTCGCCTGGAGGGCCGGGCGGTTCGTCATGGTGTCAGGCTCCCGGCCGGGCGCACGATCGTAGCGCTCTGCCACGCCGGAGAGGTGCGATGAGTCCAACGACTGCCCGATGTCTCGCCGCAGGAGCGCACGCGTGAGCGCTGCCGCTGCTCCGACTGACGGCGTCGTGGCGACTGCGGCCAGCGCAGCACCGGCGCGCCGACTGGCTGCGATTCCAGCCGACGAGGAACTGCTCCTTCTGACCGCGGGCGGTGCCGCGAACGACGCCGCCATCTGGCGTGTCGCCCGATGCGGCATCGATTGGCGGCGCTTTCTTGGCCTGGCGCAGCTCGAGCGTGCAGTGCCGGTGATCTATCCGCGGCTTCGCGAGATCGCGGGTGAAATGATTCCGGCCGAGGTGCTCGACCAGATGCGGCGCCTCGCGCTCGTCTCCGAATTCGCGATGCTCCACCTGGACGCTCGCCTTCGCGAGTCGCTGCGCGCGCTGCACGGCGCCGGCGTGCGAGTGATGCTCCTCAAGGGCGCGGCACTCGCGCACACGACGTACGGTGGGGTTCGAAAGCGTCCGATGTCCGACATCGACGTGCTCGTGGATCCCAGCAACGCCCATCTCGCCCGCCGCGTTATGCTCGGTACCGGTTGGCGCGAGATCGTCGGCGGGATCTCCGAAGCGGTTTACGATCGGCATCATCACCTGCCGCCACTCCGCGACAGCAAGTCGCCCGATCTCCAGCTCGAGATCCACACGGCGCTCTTTCCGGAGCGACATCCGTTCGCGTTCGACGCGCGAGATCTGTGGGCCGGCGCACGGCCGTTAGGCGGCGCATTTCCCGACGCCTTCGCGCCGGATCCCGTGCACTCGCTGCTGCATGCGTGCCTGCACTTTCTCTGGTCGCATCAGGCCCGCTTTGGTGTGTGGCGAACGATTCGGGACATCGACGTCCTGTCGAACGGGCCGCTCGACTGGGCGGCGTTCGTCGCCGCGGCGCGAGCCAGTCGTGGCGCGACGGCCTGTTACTGGACGCTACGCCTCGCCGAAGTCACCGCGGGCGTCGCGGCGCCGACGGACGCGGTAGATCAGCTGCGGCCTCCGCGCAGTGCGTACGTCCTTCAGGCCATCGAACGTCACTTCATCCGGAACCTTTTCCCGGTGGAGGGCGCGTGTCCATCGGTCACGCTCGATCACGCGCTGTGGGAGCTCGCGGTGATGCCCTCGTGGAGCGGGCACGGCGAGGTCCGCCCGTGGGATGAAGAATCTGAGTTCGTGATCCCAAGTAATCAGCCCAACGCCGCGCGCATCCTGCCCAAGCGAGAGCGCGTCCGGCGTCTCCTCGCGTCGCCGGGTTACATCAAAACGCTGCTCCGCCCGCGCAACTAGACGTTCGGCGTACGTCCGCCCGGGCGCATAAACCGGCGATATCCACTACCAATTCAGTGCGGCGGCAGTGCTATGG
>JBKOYV010000418.1:0-11602 GCA_046725585.1 Gemmatimonadota bacterium
TTCGCGGCTGCCACGCCGTCGGCCGACACCACCGCGATGCCGTGCGTCCGGAGCGCCTGACGGACGACGTCGCGCGTCGCCTCGTGGTCCTCAACGTGGAGTATCGCCAACCGCGGCCTCCGATCGTTGTCCGAGCGCCAAACTTGCACCGGCTGCTGCCGCGCGCCAGCGCCACGTTGAGCGGACGCCCGCGCGACTGTCGCCCACCGGCAACGCTGTCGCGGCGGCGCCGCGCTTGTCGGCGCGTCAACCCGCCATTCCGGGCGTCCAACGTTCGAAAGACCGGTCGCGCGCACCGGAACGCCGCGTGCCTTGTACAGGCCCGCGCCGAGAACTCTCTCCCTTCGTGGACACCGTGTGTGCGGTGGCGCGGTACGGACCGCGGAAGCCCCTTCCCGACGGGCGCCTCGCCGCGGCACCGGCCGCCCACCGCCACGGGTGCGACGTCCACGGCGAACACTGGGCCGGCGCCGCAGCGCGATCTCGTGCTGTGACACTCGGTGCCGGCGGCGTGACGGCGCCGCGTTGCGCCGGACACGTTAGGCACGTCTCGTAGGATACCGAGCGGTGTGCGCCGAGGAGCCCACCGGAGTTGCCGAGATGTCATCTGCGCCGACGTTCCCCGACACCCTCACGCGCCTGCGCGACGTGTTCGCGTTCTACCACCGAAGCCCGACGATCGCCGCCAACGCGCTCGAGCTCGAGGACTGCACGTACGACGCGGCGCGCGCGGCGTTGGCCGCCCGCGTGTCGTTCGCCGCCCTCTGAGCGGAACTCGGCCGCGCGGCCACGGAGTGGTTTCCGCACGACCGGGCCGCGGCAATCCGGCTCGGGCAAGCCATGACCCGCTTGGCGGCGCACGTCTACGAGCGACGGGCGGCCAGCTAGTCGGCTCCGCCGTGGCGTATGGACGCCGCCGCCTACTTCCGCCTCACCCACCCCATCGCCGCCGCGCGCACCGATGAGGAGCTGGCGGCTCTCGGGGAGCTCGTCGACCGGATCGACGTCCACTTGGTCGAGTGCCGCGCGCTCGAGCGGGTGTTGCGGCCGCGCGCGGACACGCTGCGCCTCCGGGATATTGCAGCGGCCGGGGGACGAAGGCGAGAGGTCTGTTGATCCGGTCGGCGCGGCTCCCGCGAGGGGCGCCCATGAAGTTTGAGCTCCTCGAAGGGACCGCGTGGCGGGGCGACTACGCGACTCGCCGCGGCGCGATGGCGGACGCCGAGCTCATCGCGGCCAAGCGCGGGCAGACGCTCACCTGGGTGAAGGTGAGCGAGATGGTGCACGTCGGGATCCCGCATCCCGGCGAGGGCCAAGCGCCCTTCAGGGTGCGAACGCTCCCCGGCGTGCCGTGGCACCGCTCCGACTGATGCCGGCGTCGGGTCAACTGAGGTTGCGCTCGACGTGCTCCATCACGTCCTTCGTGTGCGCGCCGTACTCGGCGCTCTCGATGTCGAGCCCGAGGTTGTGACACAGCCCCTCGACGAACCGCGGTAGGTCGCGCGTGCGCTGGCCGGCGAGTGCCTTCGTGATACGCACCGCGTAGCCGCAGGCGAGGATGACGCGCTCGCGCTCGCCGGTGAACGCGTTAGGCGTCGGCTTCACCGCGATCCCGAGCGCCTCGCAGAGCGCCGTCGCGTCCTGCACCGCGGCCGCGAAGTCCGGCGTGCCCTGCGGTGCGAGGTGCTGCTCGGCCCGCGCGGCGAACGTCTCCGCGAGGATCAGCCGGTCCTCGTTGCTGAGCTTCTTGGTCGCGTCTAATTCGGTCATCTGCGGGTCTCGTTGTGGACAGCGTTGGCGCTCAGCTCAGCATAGCACGCCGCGCGAGACGGGGCACGCCACCCGGTCGTCAATGAGTGTCGACCCTTTGGAGTCCCGGCTGTCACCCGCCCAACCCCGCAAGTCCTCCGCCAACCTGTACTCGCCGCGGCCAGCGGCGCCCTCACTCGAGAGCCTGCTCGCCCTGATCAGCGACGCATGCTCGGCCGCGGATCTCGAGGCGGCGCTGCGGACGGCGCGCGCGCACTATGCCGGCAGCATGATGGAGCAGCTCGAGCGCGCCACCGCCGTACGCGCGCACTTCATCCTCGAGACCCTGGACGAAGCGGCCGGTGGCTAGCACGACCGGCGTGCGCTCGCACACGACGCAGGTACACCCGGCTTACGAGTCGCCTCACAGCAACGTCTCCCGACCGTGGCAGCTCCTTATTGCCGGCCTCTTGCTCGTGGCCATCCTGTCAATCTCCGTGCGGTCGGTGTGCCTGTCCGAGGTCCCCGGCGCGAACGAACGCGGACTCGGCGTGCGTCACGAACGGCGCGGCGCTACGTGGTACCACTGCGAGCCCTGGATCCGCCGGGTGCTGAGCGACTGAGCGCGGTCCGCGCGCTTGCTCATCCAGCGAGTTCCCGCCGCCGCCGCGCGATCGCGCGGCGCACCTCAACCAACGACGCTCGTTCCCACTGACGGAAGGTTCGCTCCGCGAGCTCGTCGGGGCCCATCGTGGTGACGAGCTTGACCCATAACGCAACGGTTTCGGGCGGGGCGGGGCCAACACCGCTGTCCTGCTCGTCGTTAGGTGCTTCAGGAATTGCGAGGGGTGGGCCCGCAACGGCTTCGGGCGATAGTGCCTTATCAGGCGCTTCCGACCCCACCGGCTCGGCCTCGGCGAACAGTCGGTGCAAGGCGCCCCGTTCGCGCCAATCGTCGCCACCAATCCACCGGGCGAAGCGCTCCTCGCCCTCGCGCTCGAACCGGATGACGAAGCAGAGGTTCGGCCCGTCGATCGACGCCGACACCACCTTGAGGTGCGCGACCTCCGGGACGTACCACACCCGGCTCTGACGGTCGCGGTATTCGATCGGCCGCTGCGCGCGCGCACGGCGCATGACGGTTGGTATCGCAAGGGCAAAGCTGGGCGCTGGCGGCCTCAAGAGTTTAAGCTGCCCGCGTGAATAGGCGATAGGTGCCACTTAGCGATAATGCCTGGCTCGCTTCCGGTCGTCTCCCGGCTGGCTAGGTTTTGCGGTTGCCGAGGTCGGCGAGAGGAGCCTAACGCGACATAACGCGCGCGCCAGTATGCCGATCATTCTTCCCGCCCCTCTGCCGGCGCCGTCCTCGGAGCGCCGCTACGTTGACGCCAGCGGAGTCGCGTGGGGTGTGCGCGAGAAGGCGACGCTCGGGCGCGGCCCGGCGCTCTATTTCGAGAGCCCGGGTGCGTTCCGGCGCGTGACGCACTACCCGCCCGACTGGCGCGACTTGACCACGGGCGAGCTCGAGATCCTGAGCCTCAAGACGTGACACCACGGCGCCGACGCAACTACGCGCCGACCTTAGCCCTCGAGAATGCCCCATGATGGCGCGGAATGGGCCTAGGACCGATCGAACGGCCACCAGTTTCGCTGTGGCTTATTGCCTAACGCTCCCCCGAACTGTTCCGGTGAGTCCGAAGTGTGTCCTCGGAGTCGGGGAAACGCGGGCGGGTTCGGTCGTTCGGGCGGAGTCTCCGCTGTGGCCGCAGAGGGAAAGCGGGTAGGTTCGCCGGATCCGGCCAGCCGCCATGAGTCCACGGCTGGAGTCTACGGGCCATTCGCCGCAGACAGGGGTCCCCACGACCCTGATCAGACCAGTTCGATCGGAGATGGTCGGCCCCGCGCCGGCTGCCACGTCTTGCAGCGGCTGAGCAGTGATCCTAGATCAGGGTGAGCTCCTAGATCAAACGACCCATACCGGAGGTACCTTCCATGCGATCCGTCGCTCCGCTGTGCACTGCCGTCCTCCTGTTCGCCGCCGCGTGCGCGCCGAAGGGAGAGACCGCGGTGAAAGATTCTGCAGCGACCGTCGCGCCGCCGGTTGTCGATGCCGCTGCTGTGCGGCAGGCGATCGACCAGGCCAACGCGAAGGCATCAGACGCGTTTCAACGCGGCGACACCGCCGTGCTGTTCTCGTTCTACGACAACGACGTCGCCGTGTTGATGGCGGGCCAGCCAACGTTGCGTGGTAAGGCCGAGACCACCAGCAGCCTCGCGAAGATGTTCGCCGCAACGAAGTTCAGCGACGTCAAGTTCACCACGTCGACGGTCGACGTCGGTGGCGACTACGCGATCGAAACCGGCACGTACGTGATGACGGTCACCGAGCCAGGGAAGAAGCCGGTTCCGGACAAGGGGAAGTATCTCACCGTCTGGAAAAAGCAGTCGGACGGGTCGTGGAAGATCTATCGAGACATGCCGAACTCGGACGGACCGCCGCCGAAGAGCTAGGGAATCGGAACTGCCGGGAAGCGGGAGACGGGAGACGGGAGACGGGAAGCGGGTAAGAAGCGGGAAACCCTCGGGAGGCCTCTCTCAGCGAGATGAGCGTCCCGAGGGTTCTCTGCATCTTACCCGTCTCCCGTCTCCCGTCTCCCGATGATCAGTCGCCCGCCTCCGGCGCCAACCCCGGGACCGGGTACTCCGCCGTCTTCTCCTTGATGCTCATCCCGAACCGGCGAGCGAGCTTGCTCCGCCATTCGTCGAGGATCTCGTAGAACGTCGGGATCGCGATCAGCGTGAGCAGCGTGGACGTGATCACGCCGCCGATCACCGAGATGCCTAACGGCGACCGGAACTGCGCCCCCTCGCCACGCCCGAGCGCGACGGGGAGCATACCCGCGATCAGCGCCACGGTTGTCATGAGAATCGGGCGCAGACGAATCGCGCCCGCTTCGATGAGCGCCTCACGCAACGCCAGCCCCTGCTTCTCGCGCGCCCACTTCGCGAAGTCGATGAGCAGGATCGCGTTCTTCGCCACGATGCCCATGAGCAGGATCACGCCGATCAGACTCATGATGTTGATCGTGTTCCGCGTGACCGCGAGAGCGAGCATGACGCCGATCAGCGACAGCGGCAGCGACAGCATGATCGCGAGCGGATCGAGGAACGACCCGAACTGCATCACGAGGATCAGATACATGAGCCCGACAGCGACACCGAGCGCCAGGAAAATCTGTGAGAACACTTCGTCCTGCGACTGCGCTTCCCCGCCCTTCTGCACGCGAATGCTCGGCGGATGCGGAATCGCCTCCATGCGCGTGAACGCTTCGTTCGTCACCTCTCCCATCGACCGGCCCGACGTGTTGAACTCCACCGAGACGACCTTGTCGCGGTTGAGATGGTTGATCACTGCGGGACCGACGCCGGCCGTCACGGTCGCCACCTGGCCTAACGGGGCGGTGGTCGGCGCGCCGTTCGGGCCCTGAATCACGAGTGGCAGCTGACGCAGGTCCGCCGCGCGCGTGCGTGCCTCGGGCGCCAGCCTGACGTACACGTCGCGCATCTCGCCGCTCGGGTCCTGCCAATCGCCGGCATCGATGCCGGCGAACGCGGGACGCAGCGCCTGCGCGACTTGACCCACGGTGACACCGATGCTGCCCGCGACGCCGCGGTTGAGATCGACCGTCAGCTCGGGCTTCTGGCCCTTCGTCGAGAGGGACACGTCGACGGCACCGGGCACCGACTCGACGGCGGTCAGCGCCTTCTCCGCGTACACCGCGAGCTCGTCGGTGTCGTTGCCACGCGCCTGGAGTTGGACCTGCTTGCGGCCGCCGCCCCAGTCCGTGGCGAAGACGGCGATCTTCGCGCCGCCGACCCTCTTGAGCTCGTTGCGAATCTGCGCCGAAATCCCCTCGACGCTCAGGCTGCGTTCGTTCTTGGGTATGAGGCGAACGTAGATCTTCGCGACATCAACCGCGCCGGTCTGGCCGCCGCCGATGGTGGTGTACGCGTAGCGCACTTCCTTGTGCGTCTGAATCTGCCGCGCCACCTCATCCGCCTTGATCCGCGTATACTCGATATTCGAGCCCGGCGGCGACTCGATCGTCACGTTGAGCTCCGCCTGGTCATCCTCGGGAAAGAATCCGAATCCGACGTGCATCCACTGCGGCACGACGGGCATGAGGAAAAACGGGATCGCGATTCCGACCAGCACCGACGCGAGCTTCGTGTACCACCGGCGCGAGCGGCCAAGCAACAGCACCGCGGCGACGACACCAGCGAGCACGACGGCCAGCCCGGGCAATCCTTTCGTCGGCAATACGAACGAGCCAAGGAACGTGCCGATCGCGATTATCGTGATCGCCCCACGATGGTCGAGCGCCCACGCGATCACGCGCTTGTAGTTCTGCGCCTGACGATTGAACCAGTGATTGAATTTGTCGAGCTGGCGCGTGATCCACGCCTTCTGGTGGTGCTCGAGGTGTGGATCCGCCCAATACGCCGACAGCATCGGGTCGAGGGAGAACGACACGAACAACGACACCAACACCGAGCACGCCATCGTTAGGGCAAACGGCTTGAACCACTGGCCGCCGACCCCCGGCATGAAGGCGATCGGGACGAAGACGGCCATGATCGAGAACGTCGTCGCGGCGACGGCGAGTCCGATCTCATCCGTCCCCTCGCGCGCCGCCGTGTAATGGTCTTTCCCCATCTCGACGTGTCTCACGATGTTCTCTCGGACGACGATCGCGTCGTCGATCAGAATGCCGATCGCGAGCGAGAGGCCGAGCAGTGACATCGTGTTGAGCGTGAAGCCGAACGCCCACACGGCCACGAAGCTCGCGAGCACCGACACCGGCAGCGCGAGGCCGGTGATGACCGTGGACCGCCACGAATTGAGGAACAGGAACACCACCAACACCGTGAGCGCCGCGCCGAGGAGCAGCGATTCCTCCACGTTGGCGACCGAGTTTCGCACGCGCTCCCCGCGGTTCTTCACGATGTCGATCGTCGTTCCCGCGGGCAGCCGGCTCTTGATCGCGTCGAGCCGCGCGATGACCTGATCGGCCACCTCGGTGGTGCTATAGCCCTTCGATTTCTTGATGTCGATGCCGACGGACTCGCGGTTGGTAGCGCCCGCTTTTGCCCCACTTGGCGCGCTGAACAGCGCCAGCGATCGCGCTTCCTCGGTGCCATCGAGGATGTCCGCCACCTGCCCCAGTCGGATCACCTGCCCGTTTCGCTCGGCGATGATGATCTGGGCAAACTCCTCCGGCCGCTCGAGACGCCCGCGGAGGCGAATGGATCGCTCGTCGAGGTCGCCGGTGACGCGACCCACGGGCGCGGCGAGGTTCTGCAGTTCGAGCGCCTGCACGACTTGCGAGACGCCGACGCCGGCCGCCTGCAGCGCCGCCGGTTTGATCTGCACCGTGAGCTCGCGCTCGACCTTGCCGGGCACTTCGACCTCGGCCACGCCTGGGATCGACCGGAATTCCCGCGTTAGGCCGGGGTCCGCCAGGCGCGTCAGCTCGCCCGACGTGAGGGTGTTCGACGAGAGGGCCAGCGACACGATCGGCAGGTCGGTGTCGTTGAACTTCTTGATGATCGGCTCCTTCATCTCGGTCGGCAGGTCTGACCGGATACCGGAGATGGCGTCGCGGATATCCTGGGTGGCCTCCTGCAACGGCTTCTCGAAAAGGAACTCGACCATGACCGTGGCGAAGCCGTCCTCGGCGGTGCCGGTGATGGTCTTCACGCCGCTGATGGACGAGATGGCCTCCTCGACGGGGTCGAGGATCTCCTTCTCGACGCCGTCGGGCGAGGCGCCGGGATACGGGATACCGACGGTCACGAACGGTGGCGCGACATCGGGGAACTCGTCGGTCTGGAGCTTCCCCAGCGCGATCAACCCGAAGACCACCAGCGCCAGCATCGACACGACGGTGACGATGGGCCGCTTGATCGCAAAATCAGAGATAAACATATCGTTCTCTCGTTAGGTCCTTCTTGTCCGCTGCCTAGCTCTTCGACGCCGGCGTGTCCGACGGCGTGCTCACCCGAACCGGCGTGCCCGGCGAGATGCCACGTGCCGCGCCGACCAGCAACGTGTCGCCCTTCGTGAGACCGCTCTTGATCTCGACGCGCTCCGAGTCCTCGTCGCGCAACCCGAGCTCCACCTCGACGCGCTCGACCTTGCCGTCCTTCAGCCGGATCACGAACGGCTTGACGCCCGTCACGTCGACCGCGCTCGTGGGCGCGACGAGCGCGTTCCTCCGCTCGCTGGCCACGCGTCCCTCCGCGAAGAGGCCGCCGACCAGGTTGTTGGTGGCGTTAGGCACCGACACCACCACACGAACCTGGCCGGTCGTCGGGTCGGCGATCGGGTTGATGCGCGTGATCTTCCCCTCGAACGACCGATCGGGGTACCCGCTGACGTTGAACGACACCGGCGCCCCCACCTTGATCGAGCTGAGCTGGCTCGCCGGGACGGATGCCTCCAGCCGCATGCTCGTTGGGTTCACGAGGTTGAACATCTCGCCGCCCGGCTGCACGACATCGCCGCCGGACACCTGTCGCTTCGAGACGATGCCGGTGAACGGCGCGCGGATTTGCGCGTCGGCGAGCTGCTTCTCCTGCAACGTGAAGCGCGCCCTGGCGTCGGCGAGCTGGGACTGCGCGGCGATGTTCTGCGACCGCGACGTCTCGAGATCGCGGTCGGCAATGGCGCCGGCGGTCGCGAGGCGCTCGTTCCGCTCGAGGTTCCGCTGTGCGACCTCGGCGGCGCTCTGGGCGGACGTCACCGCCGAGCGCGCCGAGAGGTACTGGTCGCGGATCGTGCGGTCATCGATGCGCGCGAGCAGCGTTCCGGTGCTCACGCGGCTCCCCTCGTCGACGAGCGTCTGCAGCACGGTGCCGCCGATCTGCGCGCGCACCGTCGCCTCCTGAGCCGCCTGAAGGTTGCCGGAGATGGCCGGGCCGCTCGCGAGCTCGGCCTGCGACACGACGACGACATTCTCGGTGCCGACGGTCGTGGGCGCCGGCGCGGATTCAGCCTTCGCGTCTCCGGCTTCGCCACGCTTGCACCCTGCGAACGTCACGGCGGCAACGGCGATCGCGACAGCGACCGAGCCGGCCCGCATCCGGTGACGATTGACCTTTGCTTGCATTGAAGTCGTACTCCCTTACTGTCCGGGTCCGGAAACGCTGGCGGCCTGGCCCGGCCGCGGAAGCTGCTGCGGTTGTTGTTGCTGCTGCTGTATCGAGCCGGCGCCGCCTGCGGCGGGCAGGGTGCTGCGCCCGCCGACGGTCGAGCCCGCGCCGGCCGCGCTGCCGGATCCGAGTGGCAGATCCTTCAGCAACGTTAGGCGCAGCCGCGCGACCTGGAAGTCGCGGGCCGCCTGGGCGCGATTCGCCCGAGCCTGCTGGAGCAGAAGACGCGATTCGGTCAGCTCGAGCTGCGTGGAAAGGCCTTCGCGGAAGCGCACTTCGGCAATGTTGTATGCGCGCGTTGCCTGGTCCGCCGTGCCGCCGCTCGCCGCGAGTGTCGCCACCGCCTGCTGCAACTCGGCGACCGACTGACGCGCATCCAGCGACGCGAACTCCCGCGTCTGCTGGAGACGGGCCTTCGCTTCGGCGACGTTGGCCTGTGCGACCACGTTCTCTCCGCGAATGCGGCCACCCGTGAACAACGGCATCGATGCGCCGAGCGTTACAGTCCAGTTGTTCACGAACTGGTTCCAGTCGGGCACGCCGCCCGTGGGGAACGCGACGCGACCGTACGAGGTCGACAGCGTGACGTTCGGCAAGTACTCGGACCTCGCCACGCGCCGCTGCGCCTCCTGCGCGGTCAATGCCTCGCCGAGCTGACGGACCGTCGCGCGCGCTTCGGTGCTCGTGTCCGACTGCTGCACGATCGAGTCGCTCAGCGCAAAGACCATCGCCGTGAGGCTGGCGCGGTCGTTCGAGCTGGCCGTGACCCGGGCGTTCGCCGCCTCCTCGACGTCCACGATCCCATCGGTGAGCGTCAACGAATCGCTGTACGACAGATTGAGCAGCTGCTTGAGTCGAAGGTACGCGAGATTGCGGGACGTCTTCGCCTGAAGCAGCGGCGGAATCTGGTTGTCGCGCGTCACCCGCGCGCGCAGCAGATCGAACTCCGACTGATTACCGACCTGTCGCGCGAGCGTGGTCTGGCGCAGTGCCTCTTCGGTCTGCACGAGCGACGAGTCCGCGATGTCGACGAGTCGGTCGGCGAGCGCGGCGTCGTAGTACGCCTGGGCGACGTCGAGCTGGAGCTGCGCGCGCTGAGCCGTGACCTCGATGTCCGCGGACCGACGGCCCGCGGTGGCGGCGGTGTTCTGCGCGGTGACGCGCCCGCCCGTGAACACGTTCAGCGAGCCGGTCAAGCCGAGCTGGTACTGATTCGGAGCGCCGAACCCGACCTTCGTGAAGTCGATGCCGCCGCCGCTCGAGCATTGAGAGAACGTCTCCAACGCCGCGAGTCGCTCGGCCTGCGTTGCGCCGGCCGGCGCGAGATAGCGCGTGCACGGCTGGAAGTACGTCGTCGTGTCACGCGCGGGCGCCGGAGGCACGTCCGGTCCCGGTTGCGGCTGCGAGTTCTGCAACACGTCGAACTGGCTCTTGAGCGTGCGCGTGTACTGCAGCGAACCGTTGAGCTGCGGGAGATACTGACTTCGTGCCTGCAGCACCTGACCGCGCGCGCGATCGACGCCGGCGCGCGCGATCTGCAGGTTCTCGCTCTGGCGTTCGGCGATCTTCATCGCCTCGTCCAGCGAGAGCGCTCGCGGCGCGGGCGATGTGTCGCGCGCACTGCGCGCGGGAGCGGGCTGTTGCGCCGGCAACGCGCGATGCGCGAGCGGAGAAACCAGGAGAGCGGTCGCGATGAGCGCGACGCCACGTATTGAGCGGGAATGCATTGACCTATATCCGAACTGAGGAGGGGAATCAGCGGCGGGTAGCGGTGCCGCGGGCGCGCTGTCTCGGATTCGCCCCGCGCGCCGGACTGCGGCCGCGGGCATCCCACCCGATCGCGCGGAGAAAATTCCTCGAATACAGCCCCGCAGCGTCGGATTCGGGCTGCGGGTAAAGCATGGGCATCATCTCGCGCCCCATCGCATCGGCGAAGAGGGCACTGATGAGCATGACCGCGGCGGTCCGTCTCTCGTTCTCCGAGATCCCGTCGCTGGGTCGGTGGAGTCGCGCAACGTAATCGAGCAGTTCGCGAAAGGCGTACTGCGTCCCTTCCGACATGCAGGGCGCCATCTCGGGGTGCTCCTCGATCTCCCCCATCGCCTTCCGGATCATCGACCGGGCAGCGCGCAGGTGCGTGAGCTGCGCATCGCACCAGGCGGAGAGCTCGCGCTCGGGCTCGACAGGCTCGACGGGCAGCCCGCCCGGCTCCGTAGCCCGTGGCGCGTGCTCGCGAATTGCCTCCGCGATGAGCGCCGACTTCGATCCGAAGAGGCGGAAGAGGGTCACTTCGTTGACCCCGGCCTCATCAGCGATGCGGCGCGTCGTGGCGCCGCGGAATCCGGACTCGCCGTAGATCCGCGCGGCGGCGGCGAGAAGTTTCTGTCTGCTGGCCATGAGGTCGGACAATCTAGACGGCCTGGCCGATGAATGCAAGCAACTACTTACATACGGACTGCCGGGAGGCGGGAAGCGGGAGACGGGGAACCCTCGGGATGTCACTCTCGCATTCAGAGGCATCCCGAGGGTGTACGCTTCTTACCCGTCTCCCGTCTCCCGTCTCCCGTCTCCCGTCTCCCGTCTCCCGTCTCCCGTCTCCCGTCTCCCGTCTCCCGTCTCCCGTCTCCCGTCTCCCGCT
>JBKOYV010000451.1:0-7380 GCA_046725585.1 Gemmatimonadota bacterium
ACGGCGATCTTCAGCGTCATCCACGGCGTTCTGCTCAAGGACCTGCCGTTCGCCAACGGCGAGCGTATGGTCCGGCTGAAACAGCCAGTCGCCGCCGGCGAGACCGAGGACGCCGGCTTTTCGGTTCAGGAGGTAGCCGACCTGCGGGCGAAGAGCAGGTCGCTGCAGACGATCGTCGAGTATCACTCGATGTCCTTCAACCTCCTCCGCCGCGGCGAGCCGCAGCGGGTGCAGACCGGCGTCGTGTCCGCCAACTACTTCGACGCCCTCGGTGTCCGTCCCCTGCTTGGCCGGGCGTTCCGGGAGGGCGAGGATCAGGCAGGCGCAACGCCCGTCGTGGTGCTGAGCTACCGGTTCTGGCGCGAGCGCCTCGGGGGCGACAGCACGATCATCGGCAAGACCGTGGAAATGACCGACCGCCTTCACACGGTCGTCGGCATCCTGCCGCCGCTGCCGGCGTTCCCTAACGAGAACGACGTGTTCATGCCCGTCTCGTCGTGCCCGTTCCGGATGTCGGAATTCTGGCTGACGCGGCGCAACGTTCGCGCGTTGGCCGTGTTCGCTGTCTCGCGCCCGGGGGTCGAGCTCGCGGCGGTTCGGTCGGACCTCAAGGCGGTCGCGTCGCAGATGCATCAGGAGCACGGCGAGAGCTACCCGAGTGTGCGCGGCTTTGGACTCGGCGCCGAATCACTCCTCGAGGAGCTGTCCGGCCCGGCGCGCGAGACGCTGGCGCTCCTGCTCGCGACGTCCGCGTTCGTCCTGGCCATTGCCTGCGCCAACGTGGCGAACCTCACGCTCGTCCGCCTCGTCCATCGCCGCCCGGAGCTCGTGGTGCGTGCGGCGCTGGGGGCCGGCACTGGGCGGCTAGCGCGACAGCTGCTGACGGAGAGCGTCGTCGTGGCAATCGTCGGAGCGGTGGTGGGTGTCGGGCTCGCCGCCGCCCTGCTCCGGGTCCTGGTGCCTTACGCGGCGAGGTTCACGCCTCGCGCGTTCGAGATCGGTCTCGACGGGCCCGTGCTGCTCTTCACGCTCGGCGTGTCGGTGGTCGTGGGGCTCGCATCGGGAACAATGCCCCTCGTCGCGGTGACTCGCGAGATCGCGAGCGGCCTGCGGTCCCGCGGCGACGGCGGCCAGGCGCGTGGGCGCGCGGAACGCGTCCTGGTCGTGGCGCAGGTAGCCGTCTCGGTGGTCCTGCTAGCGGCGGCCGGCCTGTCGGTCCGCAGCATGATCGAGCTCAGTCGCGTCGACGCCGGCTACGAGCCCGAACAGGTGCTGAGCCTCCGCGTTACCCCCAGCCGGGAGCGCTACGGACGCGCTGAGGATCGCGTCGCGGTCGCGACGCGCATCGTGGCGGCCATGCGGGAACAGCCGGGCGTCACGGCGGTGGCGCTCGCCGCGGCTGTCCCGTTAGGCGAAGACGGACGCATGTCGCACGGGATGCTGATCCAGGGGCGAGCCGTCGCGCCGAACGAGGTCGCGCCCCAGGCGGAGATGCAGATCGTGAGTGGCGAGTACTTCACCACGATTGGCGTGCCGCTCATGACGGGGCGAACGTTCGACGAGCACGATCGGCTGGGCACGGAGGAAGTGGCGGTCATCAGTCGGTCGCTGGCGCAGCGTTACTGGCGCGACTCCGACCCCATCGGCGCGCGGATCTCCCCGGACGGCGGCGACACCTGGCTCCGGGTGGCCGGCGTGGCCGGCGACGTTCGCGATCACGCGCTCGACGAGGATCCCGTCGACGTGTTCTACGTCGCCTTCGCGCAAACGCCGGGCGGCGCGAACGTCCTCGTTCGCAGCACGAGCGAGCCGGCGGTGCTGGCGAAGCGCGTCACAGCGGCGATTCACGCGATCGACGCCGACATGCCGGTGGACAACGTTCGCACGTTGGTCGAGATCCGTCTCAACTCGCTCGCGCCGCGACGACTGACGGCGTCGCTGCTCGCGCTGTTCGGGTTGCTCGCTCTGCTGATCGCCGCAGCGGGGATCGGCGGCGTGCTCGCGTTTTCCGTCAGCCAGCGCACGAGGGAGATTGGCGTGCGATTGGCGCTGGGTGCCCAGCGCACCGAAGTGCTTGGCCTCGTGCTTCGTCAGGGTGCGGCGATGGTCGCGCTGGGGCTCGCGATCGGCACCGTTGGCGCGATGTGGCTCGCGCGGTTCATGCAGGGGCTGGTGTTCGGGATCGGTCCGCGGGACCCGCTCACGCTCGCAGCCGCCTGCCTAACGCTTGCTGCGGTCGGCCTGGTCGCGAGCCTCGGTCCGGCGCGTCGAGCGACGGCGGTCGATCCGGTCATTGCGCTGCGGAATGGGTGAAGCGTCAGCACGGACACACGCGGACCGACTTCGATGTTCGCCAACCCTTTTTCGGAAACAGCGATTGGGCGGATCAAGGCAAAAACGGCCGGATACTGCCTGATAGGTGGGCCCCCTCCCGCAACGAGCCCGGATTCTCAGGGACATCCTCGGGACGCATGAGCTTCCCGGGCGATTAACCGGCAATCCCGGCTCCTTGCGAGAGCTAGTGTCGATGCAAAGCCTGATCCGGTCGTTTTCAGCTTCTTCCGCCAAATCGTTCTGAACTGAGAAAGCTTGCCTCGCACCGAATTGGTACGCGGCGCCGGAAGCTAGGGCGCCAGCCAGTAACTGACTTTGACCAGAAGGACGTTCGTTCCGGGCGTGCGCCACAGCGCGCGCGCCTGGCGGTTCAACGAGAGATCGACGGCATTCACGTCATCGCTGCGGGACTGCGCCCACACGAAGAAGAGCGTCGACCCCGGACGATACTCCCAGCGGAGCACGGCGTTCGACTGGAGCTCGCGTACGGTGAAGTCCGGGTCATCCAACGTGATCGGCGCGCGGCCCGCGCCGCGATCGATCCGAAGCTCATCCACCTCGGTGCGCGAGATTGCACTCGCTGCGAAGCGGGACACGCGCTGCTCCAGCGCCCGCGCGCTCGCGTCACGGACCTCGCCGAGCGTACGGTACTTCCCCGCGCTCAGGAAGGGCTGCGCGTACAGCTGGAGCGACAGCGTCGGTGTGAACGTGAGGTTCAGGCGGGCGGTGAGGGCGCTCGTGGTCTGCGCCAGGCGTCCGGTCACGTAGCTGGTGTCGCCCTCTGCCGCGGCGGTCTCGACGTACTGTGCTGGGTTCTTCACGCGCGTGACGCTGGGTTGCAGCGACACCTCGGCGCGGGACGACGGACGCAGCGTTACGATCGGGGAAAACGACAGACGACTACCACCGTCCTGGTCGTCCACGAATCCCTGGGTGATGAGCTCACCGCTCACGAGCCGGCGCGGGTCGAGAACGAGCCGTCCCCACCACGATACGTTAGGCGGCACATAGGTCGTTGGCCCGCCGCGCAGGTAGGTCGGCGATCGCTGCGAAAACTCGCGGCGCAGCTCCCCCATCAGCGTCCAGTTGTTCTGGAAGCTCGCGATGCCGAACACGTTGGCGGCGAGCCGCTCGCGGTCACCGTCGAACGTCCAGCGCGCGAGCTGATTGAACCACGTCTCCCAACTGCGGAGCACCCGTCCAGGCTCGAAACGGGTATACCCAACCCAGCTCGTCGCCGAGACGACGTCGCTCCGCAGTTGATAACCGATGTCGTTGACCTCGAACCCGCTCGTCACCGCGCGGCCGTTGATCCCCCAACGCCACGGTCCACCGCCCTGCTTCGACGCGCGAACCTCGGCGGACACGCCCGCGAGACTCGTGCGAGTGGTGTCGAGCGGGCCGCCGCCGCGGCCCGGACGCTGCAGCAGGTGCACCGACGAACGCTGCGTCTCGGTGATTGCCTCGGGAGTGCCGCGTACGTAGCTCGCGAGCACGTTCGCCATGACGGTGTACGATCTGTCCCGGGATCGAAGCCGACCGTCGATGCCCGCGGCAAAGGCACTCGACCGCAGCGTCAGCGCCGCGCCGGGGTCGAGGTCACGATGCACCGCGCTCGCCACGATGCCTGCGCTGTTCCGTCCGTCGGCACCGTCACGCGACAATCTGGCGAAGGCGTAGTTCGTACGCGGTTCCGCGATGAACGAGCCGCGAACCCCGTCGTCGTTCACGAACTTCGCGCGCTCGGCGCCGGTGACAGCGTCAACGATGCCGATCGTCCACGGCCCGGCCTTCCCGGAGAGCTTCGCAGCGCCCAGGATGCGGGTGACGTCGGGCCGGTCCACGGCAATCGCGCTGCCCGGGTCGTCGAGTTGCGGTGCGCGGCCAATGCGTCGCGAATAGAACAGCTGCTCTTCGCCGAGCATGCCGTCGCCGAGCGCGTAGCGAAAGATGTCTCCGCCCTCGACGAAAAACGGTCGTCGTTCGCGAAGGAACGTCTCGGCGCCCGTGAGGTTCACCTCGGACGGGTCGGCTTCCACCTGGCCGAAGTCGGGATTGATCGTCGCGTTGAGCGTGAGCTTTGATGTGATGCCGAGGCCGATGTCGGCACCGAACGCACCGTTCACCTGCGTCCGCTGGTAGAACGGATTCGTCGGGTCGAGCGGGGCACGCGTGGCCTCGGCGAGCGTGTACGGTACGAAATCGATGCGCCGAGGTGACCGGACGCCATCGACACCCGCCAGCGTGCCGAACCGCGAGACGTAGCCGGCCGCACCTGGGGCGATCGGCGCCCACATGCTGCGCTCGTTGCGGCGCGCGAGGTCGCGCATGAACTGGATGCCCCACGCACACACGGGTGCCGCCGCAACAGCGTTGTCGTTAGGCCTGGCGAGGGCGGGCGCCGGACGGCTCGCCTGACCGCAGCGATCGAATCGCAGCTGGGTGAGCGGAATGCGAAACTCGGCAGTCCAGCCCAGCGAGTCGCGTGCGGCCGCGACGTCCCACACAGCGTCCCAGCTCGCGTCCTCCTGCCATTCGGCGTCGTTGGAGATCATTGCGTCGAGGCGAGTCCCCGCGGGATTGACGGCGAAGTGGAATCCGGTGCGGCGGTCGTGATAGCTGTCAATGATGACGTGCGCCCAGTCCCCGTAGGCCTCGGAGTCGCGCCTGCCTAACGGCGCGAGGAGGGAGTCGGGCTGGTCATCGAAGAGCCGCATGGCGATGTAGAGCGCGCTGGCGTCGAACAGCACGCGCGCCTCGGTTCGCTCCGACGCCGGCGCGCCGGGAGTCGGTCGCTGCTGAACGAAATCGGACGCGAGCTCGGCGGATCTCCACGCGGTGTCGTCGAGCCTGCCGTCGAGCACGATCGCCGTCGTGGCGCGCCGTGCCCTCACGAGCCGAATGTCGCTGCTCCGTAGCCTGCTGACAGCTCGGTCGGTAGCGGCGATGGATGTCTGGGCCGCGGCAGCCGAGCCGGTGAGGCAGATTCCGGCGACAAGCGAGGCGAGTGTTCCTGCACGGTACGACACGATGCACGACTCCGGTCACGCGTCAACGACTTCGAGGACGCGCGAAGGTAGGATTGTGCGATGATCGGTAGGTGGAGAGGGAGTCCGCTCACCGTGAGGAAATCCTCAGCGTCGTGCAAGGAACGACCACCCACCTGCAAGCAGGCGAAACGCTGACGATTACCGGTGCAGCGGATAGTCGCGGGGCGAACCGCGACCATCAGCGTTCGAGCCGATACCCCGCCTTGCGAACCGTCAGAATGTGTTTGGGCTCGGCGGCATCCTGCTCGAGCTTGCGGCGAAGCTCGGCGATGTGCGTATCCACCGTCCGGCTCACGACGACCGCACTGTGTCCCCACACTTCCCGCATGAGCTCCTGGCGCGACGCGACCGCGCCCTTTCGCTGGAGCAGCGCGAGCAGGAGCTCGAACTCCATCGGTGCGAGGTAAACCGGGACGCCCTGACGCGTGACCGTTCGTGCCGCGCGGTCCACTTCCACATCCCCGAACCGCTCGACGGGCGGCGACGCCTGGGGACGTGTGGCACCGGTGGACCGCCGGAGCAGCGCCTCGATGCGAGCGAGCAGTTCCAGCACGCCGAACGGTTTCGTGACGTAGTCGTCGGCGCCATTGCGGAACCCGATGACCTTGTCCGCCTCCTCGCCGCGCGCGGTGAGAATCAGCACCGGTCTCTCGAACCCTTCGGACCGGAGCGCGCGGAGGACGCGATATCCGTCCATCCCCGGCAGCATGAGGTCGAGGATCATGAGGTCCGGCAGCCAGTCACGCGCCCGCGTTAGGCCCGTCGGTCCGTCGCCGGCAACGAGGACCTCGTAGCCTTCGATCTCGAGGTTGTTGCGGAGACCGAAGGCGAGGTCCGGGTTGTCCTCTACAACGAGCACTCTCGACATCATGGGGAATCGGGAATAGGGAATCGGGAATCGGGGCTTGCGGGTCGGTTACTCCGCTCGACCCGCAGAAACCGCGGGCTCGCCAAGCGCAGCTCGTGCCGCGCCGATTCCCGATTCCCCATTCCCGATTCCCGACGGGAGCTCAACGATGAACCGCGCCCCGCGCCCGGGTGCGCCTTCCACCCACGCTCGCCCGCCGTGCAAGGCGACGAGCTGCGCCACGACCGCGAGACCGATGCCGCTCCCCGCCACTGCCGCCGTCACGGCGCTCTCGAGCCGTTGATACGGCTCCCAGATGCGGTCGCGATGCTCCGTCGGAATTCCCGGACCTTCGTCGTCGACCATGATCCGCGCGCGATCACCGGTGCGGCGCAGGGTGATCGTCACCGTCTGACCGAGCGGTCCGTACTTCACCGCGTTGTCCAGGAGGTTCAGCAGGATCTGTCGCACCGCAGCGGGATCGACGATGCAGACGATGTCATCCTCCAGGGTGGTCTGCACCGTGACGTGGCGTGAGCGCGCGACGGGGGCGAATGCCTCCACGGCCTCCCGCACCTGGGACGCCAGCTCGCTCGGCACCGGTGCGAGGCGGATCGCCTGGCGCTCGGCTCGAGAGAACTGCAGGATGTTCTCCACCAGATGCGTTAGGCGGCGGGCTTCCTGATCGACGATCTGGAGCGACCGTAACCGCTCCTCATCGCTTCGCACTCGGCCGAGCAGCAGCGTCTCGGCAAACATGCGGACCTGGGCGAGCGGCGTCCGAAGCTCGTGTGAAACGCTCGCGATGAAATCCGATCGGAGACGCGCCAGCTCGCTCTCCCGTCGCAGTTGCATGACGCCCATGGCCGCCAGCGCGACGCTCAGCGCCAGCGCACCGAGGAGCAACGGGAGCCGCTCGCTCGGCAACTCGCCGATCAGCAGCGCCTTCGTCAGACTCGGGCGCAGCGCAATGACGCTTTTCAGGCCGCCGAAGTAGTCGACCTTGTACGCGCCGAGGTACATCGGAGGGTATTGCACCGCCGACTGGAAGATCAGGTGGCCGTTGCCGTCGTACACCCGGGCCGAGAAGATGGAGTCGTTCGGCACGGAGTCGTTAGGCACGCCGCCGGTGAGCGATGGCGGCAGGAT
>JBKOYV010000231.1:0-10013 GCA_046725585.1 Gemmatimonadota bacterium
GCGCCGATCTTCAAGGTGGCCGACTACGGGATCGTAGGTGACGTGCTCGAGGTCGTTCCCGCGTTGACGGCTGCGGTGAAGGCCGCGAAGGGGCACTAGCGGGGACCTGGGAACTGGGGACTCGGCAAGGACCCTTTTACCACCTTGGAGGCCTCCTCGGCGCCAAGAGCATCCCGGCCGAGTCCCCAGTCCCCAGTCCCTAGTCCCCGGTCCCCGGTCCCCGGTCCCTAGTCCCCAGTCCCCGCTACTGCCCCTTCGCCGCCTTCACGGCCGCCGTCAACGCGGGAACGATCTCGAGCACGTCGCCCACGATCCCGTAGTCGGCCACCTTGAAGATCGGCGCCTCGGGATCCTTGTTGATCGCCACGATCGTTTTCGACGTGCGCATGCCGGCGAGATGCTGAATCGCGCCGGAGATCCCGACCGCAACGTAGAGATTCGGGCTCACCTGCCGCCCCGTCTGTCCGATCTGATCGCTGTGCGGGCGCCAACCGTCGTCGGTGACGGCGCGCGTCGCGCCGACGGCCGCGTTGCCGAACGCCGCGGCGAGGTCTTCGACGAGCTTGAAGTTCTCAGCGGCCTTGAGCCCTCTCCCGCCGCTCACGATGACCGGCGCGTCGCCCAGGTCGAGCTTCGCCGTGTTGCCTGCGATCGTCTGGGTCACTCTGACACGTGACGCGGCGGGATCGCCGGCCGGCGCCGCGGTCTCGACGCGTGCGCTGCGCGGCTTCTCGGCTGGCGTCACCGCGCCCGGCCGCATCGACACGACTGCGGGATTCGCCGCCAGCGTCACGGTCGCGATGACCTTGCCCGTGTTGACCGGATGCGTGCCCACGACCTTGTCCCCGTCGACGCGAACCGTCGTTAGGTCGGCGGCCAGGGGAACCCCGAGCTTCGCGGCCACACGCGGCGCGAGATCCTTGCCCTGAGCCGAGGCGATCAGCGCGACTGCCCGACATCCGCTGGTCTTCGCGCGATCGGCGAGAAAAGCCGCCAGCGCCTCGGGATTGTAGTCCGCGAAGGTCGGGTGCTCGACGACCGTGACGACGTCCGCGCCGTACTTGCCTAACGCGTCAGCCTTGGCGGCGATCCCGGGCGCGCCGGCGATCACGGCGTGGACTTCGCCACCCGCCGCGTCGGCCAGCGCGCGCGCGACGGTCACCGCCTCGTAGGCGACCTTTCGCAGGTCGCCACCGCGCGACTCGGCGAACGCCAGAACGTTGTTGGCCATCAGAGAACCTTCGCCTCGGTCTGCAGAAGTCGAACGAGCTCGGGCACCGCGGCGACGCCTTCGCCGAGGATCCGGCCGGGTGGACGCTCCGGGGGAAGCGCCATCGTCGACACGGTCATGCGCACGTCACCGAGCTGGGCGGGCTTCACCTCCAGCGGCTTCTTCTTCGCCGCCATGATGCCTTTGAGCGACGGATAGCGCGGGCGCGCCACGCCCTCGTCGATGGTCACGACTGCGGGAAGAGGGAATTCGAGCAGCTCGGCGGCGCCCTCGAGCTCGCGCCGGGCCGTTCCCTTCCCGTTCGCGACCTCGAGCTTCGATGCCGCCGCCACGCACGGCAGGTTCAGCAGCTCGGCGGTCATGGTGCCCACCGCGCCATTCGACGAATCGATCGACATCTTGCCGAACAGGATCAGATCGTAGCCACCGCCCTGCAGCTCGCTGGCGAGCGCCCTGGCGATGGCGAAATTGTCGAACGGAATTGGGTCAGCCTTCAGGTGGACCGCTCGCGCAGCGCCCATGCTGAGCGCCTTGCGCAGCGTCTCCTGCGCCGCATCCGGACCGAGACTGACGACGACGACCTCGCCGCTCCCGAGCTTTTCGGTCATCTGAAGCGCCGCCTCGACGGCATAGCCGTCGAAGTCGCTCATGTCCCACTTGAGCCCAGTCTCGTCGACGCCCGTGCCGCTCGGCGCGATCTTGAAGCGCACGTCCATTTCGGGGACGCGCTTGATGCAGACGGCGATCTTCACCGTCGAACCTCGCTTGTGAAGGATTTCACAAGGTAAGCTAGACGGCTATGAGATGAGAGTCCAGTCAGTGGCCCCCGCGCGCCGGCACCTCGTAGCTGGCGGACAGCGTACTGTACGCGTGCGCCCTTGGACCGGTTCGGTATTCGCGGCTGCGCGTGACTGCGCGCCACTCCGCGACAAATCCGTGATAACGCGCGCCAACACCCACCGAGTACTCTCCGACGAGCGGGACGCGATCGACACGGCGATCCGCACCTAACGTGTTGCCGTCGAGCGTGATGTTGTGCGCCACGGCCTCGGCACGAGCGCCCCCCAGCAGATAGAGCTCGCCGGGCGCACGCGAGCTCCATTCGCTGGTCCACCAGGGGCTCGACAGATTCACACCCGTTCGCAGCTGGAAGCCACCCTCCGCTTCCGTGAGAACGTTCCCCACCGAGGCGCCGACGTGCGGAACGAAGTCCATCACCGCACGGCCTGACGATGTCCGGCCGACGATACGTCGCATGGTCCTTCCGGTCAGCATGATCCCGGGCTCGAATCCGACCTGGGTGTCCCAGCCGATCGGGGCCTTGGTGTACACGCCACTCAGCTTGTGCGCCGTCCGCTGCGCGAGCTCCCCGAATGCCGCCGGTCCGGTGACACCGAGATGCAGGCTCACGGTTCGCATGGAGGCTTCGCCCATCACGCGCGCCTCTCCGCTCACGTACAGCCAGGCGGCGTAGGGCCGGTCGTCGCGCCAGTCCGGCGTCTGCCTCGGCTCGCGGCTCGGCTTGGGCGTGTACATGTCCTGGCCGATGGACAGCGAAGTCGTTAGGCACTGCGCGTCCGACGGCTCGTCACCCTTGCACGGCGCGAGGTGTCTGGCGAAACGTCGGCCCCACCACGGCGCGGCGGAAAACTCGACGGTCACTTTGTCGCCGTTCGTGTATTCCTTGTCGGGACGATCGTTGATGCCCCGCCAGAAATTGAAGGCGTCGTTGTCGGCGCGAACGCTCATGCGCCATGGCGGAACGAGACCCGAACGCGGCGCAGACGACGGCGGCTGCGGCGTCGGCTGCTGCGCCGAGACGGATCCGGTGGCCGTCGCGACAACCGCAGCGACGGCCCAAAGACCACGACGCATCACTCGTGGGCGGTTCTGCGTCGGTGTCAGTTGAAGGCGCTGATCCCCGTCACGGCCTGGCCGAGGATCAACGTGTGCACGTCGTGCGTGCCCTCGTACGTGTACACGCTCTCCAGGTTGGCCATGTGTCGCATCGACGCGTACTCGGCCAGGATGCCGTTCGCGCCAAGGAGCCGTCGAGCCTCGCGCGCGATGTTCGTCGCCATGTTGACGTTGTTGCGCTTCGCCAGCGAGACCTGCTGTGGCGTCATCGTGCCGAGGTCCTTGAGGCGTCCGAGGTGCAGCGAGACGAGCTGCGCCTTCACGATCTCGCTCACCATCTCGGCGAGCCGCGCCTGCTGCAGCTGGAACGCGGCGAGCGGCTTGTCGAACATCACGCGATTCCGCGCGTAGGACAGCGATTCCTCGTAACACGCCATCGCGGCGCCAATCGCTCCCCACGAGATCCCGTAGCGCGCCTGCGTGAGGCACATGAGCGGGCTCTTGAGCCCTCCCGACTTCGGGAGAATGGAATCCGCGCTGACGCATACGTCCTGAAAGACGAGCTCACTGGTGTCCGAGGCACGGAGCGACAGCTTGCCTTTCTGGTCCTTCGCCGTGAAGCCCTTCGTGCTCGTGGGCACGATGAAGCCGCGAATCGACTTGTCCGACTTGTCGCCGTTTGTTTTGGCCCAGACGATTGCGACGTGAGCCTGCGATCCGTTGGTGATCCACATCTTCCCGCCGTTCAGCACCCACGTCCCATCGTTCTGCTCGCGCGCCATAGTTACCATGCCCGCGGGGTTCGAGCCGTAGTCGGGTTCCGTGAGGCCGAAGCACCCGATCACCTCGCCTTTCGCCATCGCGGGCAGCCATTTCTTCTTCTGCTCGTCGGAGCCGAAGGCATAGATCGGATACATCACGAGCGCGCCCTGCACCGATGCGAACGATCGAATGCCCGAGTCGCCGCGCTCGAGCTCCTGCATGATCAGGCCGTACGCGACGTTGTTGAGCCCCGCGCAGCCGTACTCCTCGGGCAGGTTCGCGCCGAGCACGCCGAGCGAGGCCATCTCGGGGATGAGCTCCTTCGGGAAGCGTCCATCGACGTAACACTTGCCGATGATCGGAAGAACCTTGTCGTTGACGAACTGGCGAACGCTCTCGCGAACGGCACGCTCTTCTTCGGCGAGCACGCTGTCGATGTCGTAGAAGTCGGTGGGAGTCGGCATGCGGAAAAGCTAACTGGGGACTAGGGACTGGGGACTGGGGACTGGGGACTCGGCCGGGAGGCTTCTACGGGCGCGGAGGCCTCCTCGCGAATAGAAGGGTCCCGGCCGAGTCCCCAGTCCCCAGTCCCCAAGTCCCCAGTCCCCGAGGTCACTCTTCTCGCGCTGCCTTGAGAGATAGATGCTGGGCCGCCGCTGGGACGTTCTTGACGCTCGGCAGGTCCTTGCGCGAACGCAGCGGCGTGACCGTTCGTCGCGCCGACGGCGCCACGCCGACTTCACGCGCCTTCGTGCGGAACAGGCGGCCGTGGTCGATCGGGTGGCCCGTCTCGTCCTGCCACTGATGCACCATTTCGTGCAGCAGCGTGTGCAGCGCTTCCTCCCACCCGTGGCGACGAACGTGGCGGCGACTCACCACGATCTCCGCAGCCTCGCCCGATGGCGCGGCCGACATGTAGTGACCGAGTCGCGCGCGCATTCGACGTGAGACGCGCACCGTGATGGCCTTGAGCGCGCCGTCGAAGTGGCGATCGTTGAGGCGGCGATGCCACTCGGTGAGACGCTTCGAGAGCGGCGCGTCGTCGGGGTGCGGTGCATCGGGACGCCGCGTCCGCGGCGCACGCGCGACCGGGTACGCGAGTATGCGGCGACGCGCGAGGCGGCGAGCGGCCGCCGTCCGCCCGCTCACGAACGTGACGATGGCGGTCATCACTTCCGGCGGCGCGGAAAGATATCCCTCGTGCACGCGAAGCTCGCGGCTTCGATAGCTCACCATGACCGCGCGATTTCGCGTGAGACGACAGCGATCGATTCCGCTCAACCCGAGGGCTCGCAGTCGCGCGAGCAGCTCGGTCGCGTTCCGTGGCGCGGCATCGAGCGGGAGCGCGAGTTGGTCGTGCGACCGCGTGAACAGCCGGCCTAACGATCGAAGCACCGTGACGGTCCTGGTGTGAATGTCTTCTCGGCCGACGACCAAACGAGCGTCGCGACCTCGATGTTCTCTTGTCGAATGGTAATCACGTTAACCGACGATGGGCGACCGCCGCGAGATCGACTCGAAACCGTTCCAGCCGTCGAGATCACCGTTCCCTTCAGTGTGTGCTCGATGAAGTGCACCGCTTCCTGATGGTCATGCCCGCAAAGCACGAGGTCGACACCGATCGTCGCGAATGCGCCGAGCACCTTGCGCGTGTCCTTGAGCCCGTGTCGGCCGGACAGCTCACCCTTCACGGGGTTGTGATGCATCACGATGACGCGCGCGGCGTCCGACGGTGAGCCCTCGAACTCCTCCCGAGCGCGATCGATCTGCGAGCGACGAATCGCGCCGATGATGGAGATGTCGCGCAGCCGCCACGTGAGCGTGTGCCGCGTCACGCCGTGCGCAGAGTTCAGTCCGACGAATGTCGCTCCGGGCACGCGCAGCACCGGCTCGAGATCCTCCGAGATGTACCGCCGGTAGTTCTCGTACGGCTTCTCCTCGTCGCCGATGCCGAACGGAGCCTTCCACCACACGACATCGTGATTCCCCGGCACGACGATCGTCTTGCTCACCCTGTTTGCGTCGCGAATGAAGGCCTGAGCCCGCTGGAATTCTCCGGAGCGTGTTCGCTGCGAGAGATCGCCGGAGATGGCGACCACGTCGAACCGTCGTTCCTGTATGATCGTCTCGATTGCCTCGATCTGCTCGGGCACGGCCGGGCGACCGAAGTGCAGATCGGAGACGTGGAACACCGTCACCATCGCGCGGCCCCGGAGGTCAAGCGAGTCGGGCGATGACGGCGTCGGTGAACTGCGCGGTGCTCGCGGTGCCGCCGAGGTCGCGTGTCACGGTCTTTCGCTCGCGGATCACGTTCTCCATCGCGTCTCGGATGCGTCGCGCGCGGCCGTAGTCCGCGAGATGCTCGAGCATGAGACACGCCGCGTACACGAGCGCGCCGGGATTCGCGATGCCCTTCCCCGCAATGTCGGGCGCGGTGCCGTGTACCGCCTCGAAGATCGCGGCATTCGTCCCCAGATTCGCGCCAGGCGCGAGTCCAAGGCCGCCGACGAGACCCGAGATGAGGTCCGAGAGAATGTCGCCGAAGAGGTTCGTGGTCACGACCACGTCGAAGGTCTCGGGCTTGATCACGAGCTGCATCGCCATCGCGTCGACGATGCGCTCCTCGTACTCGATGCGACCTGCGAACTCCTTCGCGATCTCGAGCCCCACCTCGCGAAAGAGGCCGCCCGTCATCTTCAGGATGTTCGCCTTGTGGACGACCGTCACCTTCTTCCGGCCATGCGCGACCGCGTACTCGAACGCGTAGCGGATGATGCGCTCCGATCCGAAACGCGTGACGACCGCGGTCGACTCCGCCGCCGCACGGGGGTCGGGGCCGATGGCGATGAAGTGCTCGACGCCGGAGTAAAGACCCTCGGTGTTTTCTCTGACGAGCACGATGTCGACATTGTCGAACCGACCGCCGGGCACGACCGAGCGCGCCGGCCGCACGTTCGCGTACAGGTCGAACGTCCGTCGAAGCGCGACGTTCACCGATCGGTATCCACCGCCCACGGGTGTCTCGAGTGGACCCTTGAGAGCGAGTCCCGTGCGCTCGATGGACTCGATCGTCTCGTCAGGCATCGGATCATCGAACTTTTCTACCGCCGCCATCCCGGCGAGACGCCGATCCCAGTCGAACGTGCCGCCCGCCGCCTCGAGAATGCGAACCGTGGCGTCGGTGATGTCAGGCCCGATCCCGTCGCCAGGGATGAGCGTGCAGGGGACAGCCATATGCGTTCAGCTCAGCGAGCAGGAGTGAAGAGATCGGCGACGCGGCCGGCCACCGTGGCTGCGACTGCAGGTGTGAAGGTGCGCACGCCATCCCCCGAAATGTCGCCCTTCCACGTCAGGCGCGCGGCGCGTGTGTCGACGAGAACGACATGCAGCGTCGCACGACCGCCGGATGGATCCGGAACGAGCGCCAGCTCCACGGGCACCAATGCATAACGCGCGTTGAACAACCCGGCGAACGTGCGAAGCTGCCCCGCCAGTGGTTCGGCGATGAGCTTATCGGCGTCCCTCTCCACCGGCGCCAGCGGGTTGAGCGCGATGGTGTACGGGTCCACGGCGTATCCAGGGTTCCGCCGCGCCGAGCGCGCGAGGTCCGGAGGGAATGCCCACTGAACCCGGAGGCCGCGATCGCGTATGGCGAACGCGATCTCGTCGTCGACGGTGGAGAGATAGGCGCGCTGGTCCCCGACCTTGTCTGCCCATTCGGGGACCGACATGCGAAGCGTCTGCACCGGAAGCACGACCAACGCTTCCGATGCCAGCGGAGCGAGTGCTCCGCGCTGGGAGCCCTGCGCGGGCGCGACAGCCTGTGCGCCCGCTGCTCCTGGCGATGTACTCGGCGCTGGCGCTTGCGTAGCCGCTGGACGCGCGCAGCTCGCGACAAGCACGAGCGCGCCACGGTGCGCAGCGATTCGGAGGAATGAGGCGGCGGTCACGGTCGGTGAATGGTAGAGCAAAAGTAACCACGCTGTAGAATGCGCGGCACCCACCGTCGATCTCGCAGTTGATTCCGCTGTTGCGTCGGCCCAATTTGGCGGCAACAAAACCCAAGGGACGGCACGCGCATGGGCAAGTTGCTCTCGTGGATCGGGTGGCTCCTGGTCGCGCTCGCGGGCGCTGGTGCGTTCGCGTGGCTCGCGCTCTCGCGCGGCGAGCAGGTGAGCGCGGCATGGCTCGTGACGGCCGCGGTGTGCACGTATCTGATCGCGTACCGCTTCTACAGTCGCTTCATCGCGTCGAAGATCTTCGCGCTCGACGCGAACAGAAAGACGCCCGCCGAGCGGCTGAACGACGGACGCGATTACGTGCCGACGAATCGGTGGATCGTGTTCGGCCATCACTTCGCGGCGATCGCGGGACCCGGTCCGCTCGTGGGCCCGACCCTCGCGGCGCAGTTCGGCTTCCTGCCCGGGATGATCTGGATTCTCGTCGGCGTCGCGCTCGGCGGCGCGGTTCAGGACTTCGTGATCCTCGCGGCGAGCATTCGGCGAAACGGGAAGTCGCTTGGCCAGATGGCGAAGGACGAGATCGGACCCGTCGCGGGATTCACGGCGCTGATCGCGGTGCTTGGCATCATGATCGTGCTGATCGCCGTGCTCGCGCTCGTGGTCGTGAACGCGCTCGGCGAGAGTCCGTGGGGCGTGGTGACCGTCGGCCTGACGATTCCGATCGCTCTGCTCATGGGCGGCTACCTCAAGTGGATTCGCCCGCATCGCGTCCTCGAGGCGACGGCGATGGGGCTCGTACTCCTCATCGTCTCGTTGTACGTCGGACGCGCGGTCGCCGCGAATCCGGAGCTCGCGCCGATGTTCACGCTGAGCCGAAAGTCGCTCGCGATTCTGATCATGGGGTATGGCTTCCTGGCGTCGGTGCTGCCTGTGTGGCTGCTGCTCGCGCCACGCGACTATCTCTCGGCGTTCGTGAAGCTCGGCGTCGTGTTCGCGCTGGCGCTCGGGATTCTCATCGTGCTCCCGCCACTCCAGATGCCGGCGCTGACGCGCTTCGTCGACGGCACCGGACCGGTGTTCGCGGGCAAGCTGTTCCCGTTCGCGTTCATCACGATCGCGTGCGGCGCGATCTCCGGGTTCCACGCGCTGGTCTCGTCAGGCACGACACCGAAGCTGCTCGAGCGCGAGCCCGATGCGCGGATGATCGGCTACGGCGGCATGCTGCTCGAGTCGATGGTCGCGATGATGGCGCTGATCGCCGCATGCGTTCTCACGCCGGGCGTCTACTTCGCGATCAACGCGCCGGCCGGTGCCATCGGGACGACAGCCCAGAGCGCCGCGGAGGCTATTCGCAACTGGGGCTTCGTGCTGCAGCCGGAGGAGATTCAGACGCTGGCGCGGAACGTCGGCGAGGCGTCGCTGCTCTCGCGTACCGGCGGCGCGCCGAGTCTCGCCGTAGGCATGGCGCACATCTTCTCGAACGTGCTGGGCGGCACGACAGCGATGGCGCTCTGGTATCACTTCGCCATCATGTTCGAGGCGCTCTTCATCCTGACGACGCTCGACGCCGGCACGCGCGTTGGCCGCTTCATGCTGCAGGATCTTGGCAAGCACGTGTGGGAGCCGTTCGGTCGCACGGCGTGGTATCCGGCGATCGTGCTGTCAAGCGCGATCTTCGTCGCCATGTGGGGGCACTTCCTGTATCAGGGCGTGATCGACCCGTTAGGCGGGATCAACTCGCTGTGGCCGTTGTTCGGCATCGCGAACCAGTTGCTCGCCACGGTGGCGCTGTGCGTCGGGACGACGGTGATCATCAAGTCGGGCAAGCAGCGCTACGCTTGGGTGACGCTGCTCCCACTCGCATGGCTCTGCATCGTGACCATGACCGCCGCGTTCACGAAGATCTTCTCGCCCGATCCACGGCTTGGATTCCTCGCGCACGCGAGCCTGTTCTCGCAGCAGGTCGCGCAGGGCGTGATCCCGAAGGGGGTGAAGAGCCTGAGTGACGCGTCGCGGATCATCTGGAACGATCGCGTGGACGCCGCGGTGGCTGCGTTCTTCGCGCTGAGCGTGCTGGTGATTCTCGCCGACTCGGCGAAGGAATGGTGGTCGGTCGTTCGCGGAACGAAGCCGGCGGTAAGTACGGAGGTACCATTCGAAGGGAGAGTCGCGGTAGCGGGCGACTAGGAGCGGGACTGGGG